>NZ_JADBSZ010000152.1:0-6410 GCF_020246425.1 Microcystis sp. M079S1 | reverse complement strand
TTAGTTTCCTTGGGTGTATTGTTGGGTTTCCTTACGTCAACCCAACCTACTTTAGTTTCCTTGGGTGTATTGTTGGGTTTCCTTACGTCAACCCAACCTACGGTAGTTTCCTTGGGTGTATTGTTGGGTTTCCTTACGTCAACCCAACCTACTTTAGTTTCCTTGGGTCAACCCAATCGACGGTAATTGCTATGATTACTATATGATTTAAAAAAGAGCGATCATATCGTTTCGTAGTTTCGTAGGTTGGGTTGAGGAACGAAACCCAACAAATCCACCAGTTATGCTTTGTTGGGTTTTCCTTTGGTCAATCCAACCGACAAGGGGGATTATGCGCCAGAATAATCAATATTTATTATGCAGTATCGAAGGGCAAAAATTGAGGGAGGAACTTACTTTTTTACCCTTGTCACTCACAAGCGTAAAAAATTCTTGTGCGAACCAGAAAATATCTCCCTCTTGCGAGAAGCATTTCGCTACGTTATGCAACGTCACCCATTCACAATCGATGCCATTGTCATTTTACCCGACCACCTGCACTGCATTTGGACTTTACCCGAAGGTGATGCCAATTTTTCCACTCGTTGGCGTTTAATAAAAAGCTATTTTAGTCGTAACTGCGATTCACAATATCACGGAAAAATGACTACTTCCAGAGAGAATAAAAAAGAACAAACTATCTGGCAAAGACGGTTCTGGGAACACTTAATCAAAAACGAGCAAGATTTCATTTTTCATGTAGATTACATCCATTATAATCCCGTAAAACATCGATTAGTTAATGCTCCTTCAGCTTGGGAATATTCCAGTTTTCACCGTTATGTTCAACAAGAAATCTATCAGATTGACTGGGGCGCAAATGAAGAAATCATCTTTCCGACGCAGGTTGGCTATGAATAGAGCGATCGCATTGTTTCCTAGGTTGGGTCATCGGAACGAAACCCAACAGCCAACACCTAAATCCGTCTGAATCTTTTTGTTGGGTTTCCTTGGATCTATTGTTGGGTTTCCTTGGATCTATTGTTGGGTTTCCTTACGTCAACCCAACCTACTTTAGTTTCCTTGGGTGTATTGTTGGGTTTCCTGACGTCAACCCAACCTACTTTAGTTTCCTTGGGTGTATTGTTGGGTTTCCTTACTACAGTTTTGTAGGTTGGGTTGAGCGAATAAATAAGCTAAACGGCTTTTACTTCGGATCACCGATATAGACTCCAAAAGGGTTATAGCTGTTGGATCATGCAGGTTAAGCGCCGTTTAGCTTATGTTAAGGAAAACCTCTCAATTCTCAAGGAAAAGCGAAACCCAACACCCAAAATCTAAATCTGTCTGAATCTTTTTTTTGGGTTTCCTTGGGTCTATTGTTGGGTTTCCTTACTTTGATAGCAAGGATTGCATGGCATCTTTCCTATTCTGATCTGACAACGCCAAAAAAATTGATCGCCCTATTCTGCATATTCTCAAAAAAGCAACCGATGAATTAGGTAGAAGTTCAAATCACCCTCACCGAGGAACTACCCATGAAATCCTTTGCCCTTCTCACCACCGTCAGCCTAATCGGCCTCTCCACCCTCGCCACTGTTCACCCCGTTATGGCCCTAGAAAGCCGACAACCAGCCGAAACCCTGATCACTCAAGCGAACTACAAAGAAGCGATCGCCCACTTTAACCGGGGAATTAACTACATCCAACAGGAAAAATATGATCTCGCCCTCGCTCAATTCACCAGAGCGATCGAACTCGATCCGAACTATACCGAAGCTTACCTCGGTCGGGGCATGATTTACACGATTCGCGAACAATGGCGGCCGGCGTTTCAAGACCTGAACACCGCGATCCGACTAAACCCCCGCGCTGCCTACGCTTACCATTTCCGCGGATACGTCCATCTCGCATTTAACCAGAGACAAAATGCGATCGCCGATCTAACAACGGCCGCCGAATTATTTCGCCAGCAGGGAAACACAGAAATGTACAACAGCGCCATAGAAGCACTACGGCAGATAGGTGCGTAAGTTGCAAGGGAGAGCGATCGCTCTCCCCCTCTAAACTTTTGTAAAAAAAGCAATCTGAGGACTTAAAACTTGATCGCATAATTGGGAAAAAACCAACGATAACATCCTTGCAAGTATCCCTCGACTAAAGAGGAGCCAATCCGATGAAACCAATTACTTTCACCCTATCGGTGCTACTGGCCACCACTGGCCTACTCGTTCAACCAGGAAACTTCCTGATGGAAAACATTCCACCCATCCTCGCCCAGGAGCAGACCGCTTCTAGAGTCTATCAGAAAGCCAGCCCCGCCGTCGTCACCGTCAAAAATGGCAGCGGCCACGGTAGCGGCTTTCTCGTCAGTCCTGACGGTATCATCATTACCAACGCCCACGTTGTTGCGGACGGCCCCCGGGTGGTGACGGTGAAATTTTCCAACGGACAGCAGGCCTCGGCAGACGTGATCGGCTTCGCTAAAAATGGCGTGGATTTAGCCGTCCTGCGGATTTATAACCGCCAAAACCTGCCCTATCTTCCCCTCGCCCGTGCGAACTCCGCCAAAGTCGGCGAAAGCGTTTTCGCCATCGGCACACCCTTAAACGAGGACTATCAAAACACCCTCACCCAGGGCATTATCAGCCGTCTCGACCCCGAAAAAGGCATTGTGCAACACAACGCTAATATCAACAAAGGCAATTCCGGCGGGCCGCTTTTGAATTCACGGGGGGAAGTGGTGGGGGTTAACGTCGCGGGCGATATCGGGAGTTACGTTTACGACGGTGCGGGAAACCCGATCGGCCTTACCCAGAGCGGCATTAATTTCGCCGTTTCCCTCGATCGCCTGCAAGCTTTCCTCACCGCAGTTAAAACAGGCGATGTCTCCACCGTCTCAACATTAGGACAGGACGATCGGATACAGTTACTCGCCCTCCCTCTTAACGGTCAGACCGTTCAAGGCAACTTGACCAAAGACCAAAACGAGCAATATTACGGGTTCGAGGGTCGTGCCGGACAGAAAATCGTTCTGGATATGAACAGCAACGAGATCGCTCCCTATCTTGTCCTCTATCGCGTTCTCCAATCTTCCGAGGGGACAAAATACCCACAGGTCGCCCGTAGTAACCAGCGTGTCGATCGCGCCCCCGGGGATTTTAACGCTCGACTTGTAACCGAATTACCCGCCGATGGAGTTTATATCCTAGTGGCTACCTCTCGCGAAGGGGGTGAATCGGGTCGCTACACCCTCAACGCCGCCGCTAACCCTTAAATAATCCCATTTTGACCCTAATCACGATTCTAATCCCTATTTTCTGAGGAACTATCCCTATGAACTCTAGATATATTTCCCACCGTCTCGCTTGCGTCGGCCTCCTCGCCACTGTCCTCCTCGGTGGTATCGCCCCCGGTTTCAGCCAATCGACCACCCCGAATGGCGTCACCTTCTTCTGTAAAGAGGTGTTCGATCGCGCATCGGGAGGAAAAATCCCCGCTACCCTGGCTTGGATTCCCCAAAGGAGCGGCAATGTGCGGATTATCGGCTGGAAATCGGAATATTTCTCCAAACGTTCCCCGGTTCGTTGCGAGGAAGTCACGAAAAAATTCCAGGAAGCATATAATCAAGGGCGTTTTAACTATCTCACCACCGGCCGGGCGAAGGGATACCCGATCATCTGCAGCGTTTCACGATCCGGCGATCCCTGCGATGGTAATAGCCAACTTTTTACCCTTAAACCCCACGATAATCCAGATTTAGTCTTGCAACAACTCATGGACATCCTAGAGGGGAAAAGCTCGGATATGCTCCTCCAGAATTCCGGAGATAAAACCTATATCTCGATGACGGAGTTTTTCGCCAAAGCACCACTCGCCGATCGCGACGCACCCTGTGGTACGAGATCTGCTGGCCCGCAAAATAATTGCGTTCCCACCCGCTAGAATTTTCGCTGTTTTACCCCGAATTTCCCCATAATAACCATGTTGAAACCCTTTCCCCTACTCCTAAGCCTCCTACTTCTGCCCGTCGTACCGGTTAAAGCGCTATCCCCTTTCTCTGCTCCGGCGATCGTGGCGGAAGACAGCCCAAACGCGCAGATCGAGCGATCGATCCGTCAAGTCACCGTTAAGATTACTAGCGAGATAAATCGGGGATCGGGAATCATTATCGGGAAAAAAGGCAGTATATACCTCGTTTTGACCAACGCTCACGTTACCCGCGGCGCGACCACCCTACAGATCCAAACCCACGACGGCCAAACCCGCACAGCCTCGATCGCGCCGAATTCCCTTTTAAAAGATAAGGATCTGGCCCTGGTGGAGTTTAGCGATACCAGGGATTATCCGATCGCTAAAATTCGCGCCATTTCCCCGGATGCGGAACTAGATATCACTGTAACCGGTTATTCCGCAGAAACGGGGCAGTACACCACCGATAACGGGAAAATTGAACAAACAAGCGATCGACCCCTCCGGGAGGGCTACAGCGTCGGTTATAGTGGCGATATCGTGCAGGGAATGAGCGGCGGTGGTATCTTTTTCGAGGATGAGTTAATCGGTATTAACGGGCGATCGGCCCATCCGATTCTCTCTAACTACATCTACGAGGACGGTACAAAACCCACAGACGCAGAAATCCAACAGATGAGAGCGGTTAATTGGGGCATTCCCCTTCATACCCTATTAACCTACATCCGTCCCGAAATCCTCAGCGCCTATAACCTGCCCCTACCGCCGGTGAACCCCGATATAGAAACCACCGCCTATACTGGCTATATCGCCGAATTAGAAACAAAAGCCAAGGGTTTCACCGTCCGGATCGATAGTAGCAGTAAAACCAATGGAAGTGGCGTAATTGCCAATGGAAGTGGCGTAATTATCGCTAAAGAAGGGAATATTTACACCGTCCTAACCGCCGATCACGTCCTTTGCGGAGAAATGGCACGCACCGACAGCTGTGCTGATTACACCTACACCGTCGTCACCAGCGACGGCAAAACTCGAAACATCGAGAAAAGCACCATCATCCGTCAGGAAGGGGTAGATTTAGCAGTTTTTCAGTTTGAAAGCCTGGACAATTATCCCGTTGCGGAAATAGCGAATTATAACCCAAATACCGATGATTTTGTTTTTGCGGCAGGCTTCGCCAAAATTGGCGACAATCCCTCGAAATGGTTGTTTAGTGGCGGTACAATTAACGAGAAAGAACGGGGATTAATACAAACCCGCCAAAGTGACTTAAGCAATGAACAAGGAGGAACATTACAAAGTGTTGCTTCTTTAGAAGGAGGCTATGAATTAGTTTATACCAGCATCACATTTGGGGGCATGAGTGGCGGTGCAGTCTTAGACTCCCAGGGGAGAGTAATAGGGATTCATGGAAGTTCGGAAACAGCAGGGGTAACGGAAATTCAGTTAGGGTATAGTTTAGGGATTCCTATTAGCACTTTTATCGGATTGCAAGAAAGATTCAAGGTAAAACCGCAATTATTAACCACTGCTCAACCCCAAGTTAGTCCGCAACAACAACAAGAAATTATTCAAGCGATTACTGGTGTTATTGTCCCTAATACCAATGCGAAGGCGGATATTTGGATACAAAGGGGGGGACAATTATGGCGGTTAGCAAGGGATCAGGAAGCAATTAAAGCCTTTGATGAAGCGATTAAGCAAAATGACCCCGATAATGTCTATTTAGCCTGGTATGGGAAGGGATTAGCGTTATTTGAATTACGCGAACATCAACCAGCTATAGAAGCTTTGCAACAAGCGATTAACACTTTACCTAAACGGGAAGATTTAAAGAACTTTCACAGTAGTATTTTACAACGGCAAAGTGTAGTTTATCGCTTTTTAGGTGACTTCTCAAAAATTGCAGGTACAGAAAGAGAAGCCAGAGAAAATTATGAGCAAGCATTAACGGTGATTAATCAGGCGATTTCTCTGGTTCCTAATAACCCCAATCACTATAACGAGAAATGGTCAGTATTAAGTGAATTAAAACGCTATGATGAGGGATTAGCCGCAATTACTCAGGCAATTGAGCTCGCTCCCCGTGCTGCTTGGTATGTCAATCGAGGGATTCTTTACCGTCGCCAACAAAAATACGAATTAGCATTAGATGACTACAACCAAGCTATTGAACTTAATCCTAATCATGCTAATGCTTATAACAATCGTGGGAATCTTTACCAAGACCTACAAAAATACGAATTAGCATTAGATGACTTCAACAAAGCCATTGAAATTAATCCTAATTTTGCTATACTTTACTACAATCGGGGGGGTCTTTACTATGACCAAAAAAAATACGAATTAGCTTTAGCTGACTGGAACAAAGCTATTGAAATTAATCCTAATTTAGCTGAGGCTTACGTCAATCGGGGGGTTCTTTACCGTCTCCAAGAAAAATACGATTTAGCCCTCTC
>NZ_JADBSZ010000151.1:0-9724 GCF_020246425.1 Microcystis sp. M079S1 | reverse complement strand
TCGAGAATTTGAAAATAAAGAAGAACTGGAAAAAGTAGTCAATCAGCTTTTAAATGAAGGGGGATTGATTATTAAATGGAGTAGAAAACTTAAAAATAAGGGTAATGCTGTCAATGTAACTTAAATGCGTAAAAGCTTATCTTGAGTAAAAATCACGCGACCATTGGCTAAGGCAAATTGCAATTGTATTTCATCGGATACCCCCAATAAATTTTCTTCTGGAGTGGTAGTAACATCAAGGCCTCGCTGGCGCAATCCAAGAGCAATGTTATAGCTTACATTTTCATCAAGGTGAAATTTAATTTTATTGCCCATTCATTTTTTTAGTTTTTCTTGGACTAGAGAAGGTGTTTTAGCTTGCATTTCCTTGGCAAAGGTATCATCATCTGTGATTTGTTGTCTAATTTCTTCAAGGTGATCGTGATAGTAAGAAAGGGCCGCGTAAACATCAGCTAAAGTAATGCTGGGATAATGATAAACAATTTCATCGGGTGACATTCCCAGGCGTTCGTGCCAAATAACGACATCTTGGACTTTGATGCGATGACCTGCGATGCGCGGTTTACCGCCACAAGTTTCTGGGGTAATTTCAATGTGATTGATTAAAGTTGTTGTCATTGATAATAACGAATTTGTCCGATTATAGGGTCACAAGGAATCTGCGCCCAAATGTTATATATATTATATCACGTCAAGGTTTATAGAATAATTTTATTATGACAACTCTTATAAACTTGAAGCTAATTGAGGCGCGACAATAGTTTCGAGGGAAAAAGCATTCAGATCCTTTAAGTTTTTGGCCTGTTTCAAGGTGATTGCACAAATATTCCCCTGCTGATCAAGATCGACCAAGGTATTTTGTATTTTGTATTTGGTATTTTCATTGATTTCTTGAGTCTCGACAATAGGATTGTTATTGAACTCTAGGTATAGAGTATCCGTATCCTGAAAGTAGGTGATTTTCATGGCTGACTTGGGTTATCAAGAGTTTCTAATCTTCTTCTAATAGTGATTCATTTGGCGGCGATTGCGGTTTTGAGAATTGTCCATCATATTTGAAAGTTAAGCGACAGCGAAGCCTGTATATTGACGTATTTTAGGTTCATGGAATCCCAAAACAATATCTTCTTTAGCAATGCCTGCGCTTAGTAATTCTTTGGTGATACCGTCTTCGGTGTTGTCACATTGTACCCAAATTTTGTCGTTAATAATTTCTAAATGAATCAGACAATCATGATAACGCTGATTCTGTTGCCAACCTTCTGAAATGACGAGATATTGATCATTCTGAGGATCAAAAGCTAGACGATTTTGAATGTCCGCATTGTTATAAATAATTTGGCTATAGGGGACAAGAATCTGATGAATAATTTTGCGGTAATGGTTTAGTTTATCCATTGGGTGATTACCTCAGTTTCGGGGTTAAAGATAATTAGTTTTAGTGTTTTTTCTTCAAGGAGTATTTGACCAATTTCTTGATGAAATAAGCTGTTGAAAGTTTTTTCCCGAATAGCAAGATAAAGAGTTCTATCTAAAAGTTGGCGAAAGTTTTATCTTAGACTGAGACTAATTCAGGTTCACTGATCAGCCGTAGAAGTTTTGAGTGATCAACGGTTTCCATCGCAAAGGTTTGGCCGTTTTGATCGGTAAAATCAATCAGAAAAGCTTGCTGATTAAAAGACATTAAAACAGTTCCCATTTGTCCGCGACGCAGAAGGATGGGCTGATGGGTCGTTTTGTGAGTAGCCGTAACATCTTCCGTTAGGGCAACGAGATCGTATTCTTGAATGGTGTTCATCATGGGCTAGTTAATTAATGGGATAGACATTAGTAAGACGAGGAAAATTTTCAGTTATTTGGACAATCCAGCAACTTAAAATTAAGGATTCTCCGATGTCGGTACAGAGGTTAAATTTCAGATCATAGTGAGTGCCATATTGATCGATTTTATAAAGTTCGGCTTCTCCTTCCATTACTGCTTTTTTAAGAGCATTTTCTAGGATTTCTTTATTAGCTAAGGTAATCCCTAATCTTTGTTTGAAAAGCAAGGCTTTATGTTTTCCTTTTGAATGCTCAGGATTGAGGCAGTAACGTTCAAGTTTGTCTCCTAGGTTGGCTTGATCGGCATTGGGAAGTTTCATTTTATTTGTTGGCTTCTCCTAGGTTTCCCTGAATTTGCCCTAACAGTTCCTCACACTCTTTAACCAAGGGAATCCCCAGTTCTTGGCATAATTTAAGCGCTTCTTGGCAATGGCTGAGGGCAAGTTCAGGGCGATTCGTTTGGTGGTCAATTTCAGCAAGGACTCTTAAACTATAGGCGATTAAATATTTATAACCAATATCTTGAGAAATTACTAAGGATGCTTGAATTTTCCTTTCGGCTTCGCTGTAGTTTTCTAGTTTGAGCAATATACTCCCTATAGTATGTAGAGAAGATGCTACCCCTTGCTGATCGCCCATTGCTTCACTGATGTCGAGAGATTGCTGGTGATAGGCGATCGCTTTTTCATACTGTCCCAAGGAAAAATAACAATTGCTTAGATTACCGAGAGAAATTGCCACCCCTTGCCGAAATCTGATTTTTTCACTGATGTCGCGATATTGCTGGTAGAGGTCGATCGCTTTTTCATACTGTCCTAGGTCATAATAACAATTGCCTAAATTCCCGAGAGAACTTGCCACCCCTCGCCGATAGCCCATTGCTTCACTGATGTCGTGACATTGCTGGTGATAGAAAATTGCTTTTTCATACTGCCCCAAGGACTTATAACAATTGCCTAAACCACATAGAGAAGTTGCCACCCCTTGCCAATCTTCTATTTCCTTACTGATGTAGAAACATTGCCGGTGATAGGTGATCGCTTTTTCGTACTGTCCCAAGGAACGATAACAACTTCCCAAATAACTTAACGAGTTACGATAACAAACTTGTTCCCGTTGACTCCCTGCAATCACCTGTTCATAATGATCTGCTTGCTTACGATAAAATCCTTGTAAATCTAAAAAACTATTAACCGATTTATCTTTCTCTTCTCCTCCTCGATCCTCATTCAAAATATCATAAGCTAACTGCCATTCTCCCAATTCCCCTGCATGGTGAAACGCCTCTAAATATTCCTTCAAATCTTCCAAGGATTCCCAGGGAGGGACAGGTAAATGAGCTAAATAATAATCTAAGGCTAATTGATGGGCAGATCGCAATACTTCAGGATTTGCTTGATCTTGCACCACCATTGATATTAAAGGCAAAAACTGAAACCGTCGCGGTTTTCTCGCTTTGGGTTCGGGGGGAAATTCTTGTAATAAAGATAAACAAGCAAAATGTCGTAAATCTTGGTCAGTTATTTCTGGGGTTAATCCCTGCGCTAACCCTAAATCAAAACTCTCGCGCAATACCGATAACCGCGTTAAACTCTCCCTAAACTCTTTCGATAATCGCGCTAAACTGGCGGTAATCACTTCTCTGACACAGGTTTCCGTGTCGCGGTGATAACCTTCCACATCAAACATATTTAAGCCTAAATTTTGCGACTCGGTGACAGAAACCCCTTTCCCAAACTTATCTTTCATCAAACTACAAACCAGTTCCATTAAGAGGGGATGACCTCCCATTTTATCGACAAATTGGGCTAATTCTTCATCGCTTCCCGTTAAGCCGTGATCTTCGGTGACATAACGCATCGCATCCGCTTCTTTTAACCCTTTTAAAGGCCAAGAATAATAATAATCTTGCAAATTGACGGGGAATTTTAGCTGTTCTCGACTGGTGACTAATAGCTTACTGCTGCTTTCTGTGTTTAACCATTTTTGCAAGAATTGCTGATAAACCAAATTTACTGGGGCAGTTAGTACCGTTTCCAAATTATTCAACACTAATAAACAGGGTTTAGCGGTTAACCCTTTGCTGATTGCGTCTATTAATTGCCCATCATTCCATTTTTCATCATAATTTTGTTTTAACTCCTCTAATAACCACCGTCCGAACTGTGCCAAAGGGTAAGGCTGGTTAAAATTAACCCATAATACTGGCCAATCAGCAGTTAATTGATCTGTAAACTTTCTCGCCAGAGCAGTTTTACCATAACCCCCGGCGGCGGTAATCTCGATTAACCTTAGATGGTCATTCCCTAACGCTGTTTGGAGTTCTTGCAATTCTTCCCGTCGTCCTTGCCATCTACGCACGGGTGGGAGTTGCGTATCCACTAACCCAGAGGTGGTCAGGGGTTGGACCGCTTTTTTAGAGGGTTCAGACTGTTTTTTTTTAGATTCTTCAATCAGCGATCGCAATTTATCCTCAACGGATACGAAAACTTTTTCATATTCTGATTTCTTTAGATCACAGAGAGGATTGCTGGGAGAATTATTGCTAGGAGACTGAAATTGATGTAAGTAAAATCTTTGTTCTATTCCCTCTTCATTAGTGTATTTAAAAGAAACACTTTTCACAGTAGAATGTCTAAGAAATATAGGAATTATAACGACTCCTTCTTCTTCACGTCTTTTCAAAATACGGGGTAATTCTTCATTCTTCACATAACGAGAATTAAGCAGGTCTTGGCTAACCAATACCATCGCAATTGTTACTTGTGATAAACTGTCTTTAATTTTTTCATCCCAAATATCCCCCGGTTGTATGTCGAGATCTGACCAGACTATTTTTTCCTCATCATTCAGAGGTTCGAGAAATTTTAACAGTCTGTCTCTCCATCCTTTGTCTTGGTGGGAATAACAAATAAAAATTGATGGCATATCTCTTTCCTCTGACATAACCACTTTTCTGTTATACCACATCTAACCCAGAAAACGGGTTTCTCTAAGAAACCCGTTTTCTAACTTAAGATTGGTCGATTCCAATCCCCGCTACTTCTTTCAAACATTTTGTAAATGGCCCTGTTTGAAGCCTATCACGTTCCGATCTATTTAAAAGCAGAACAGATCTTGATCATGGATAATTATAGTTGTCTCCATTCTCGCCAATCCTACATTGACCCCAATCGCTGTCTTGAAAGGGTAATGTTCGATGTTCCCTAACGGGAAATCGGGGTTAACTACTAGCTTTATAAGTAATGGCGGGAAGCGGATTTGAACCACTGACCTTCGGGTTATGAGCCCGACGAGCTACCAGACTGCTCTATCCCGCGTTGCTTTATTTAGTATAGAACTAAATCTCGGTAAATGCCAAGGAGTTTGTAAAATTCCTTTACATTTACCGTCCGACCAGAGGTTAATACTTACGTTCCACGGGGGTGAAATCCTGAATTACCACGGGCATATAGTCGATATCGATGCCGGAGGGGGAATAATAGGCGAGGGTATGCTGAAGGAAATTTTGGTCATCCCGTTGGGGAAAATCCTCGCGGGAATGGGCCCCTCGGCTTTCTTGACGATTGAGGGCAGAGGTGAGGATAATTTCCCCCACCACCATGAGACTTTGTAATTCCCAGGCCTCGATTAGTTCCGTATTCCAGCAATCCCCCCTATCATCGAGGTAAATCTGCTCGTATTTGCGCTTTAATTCGCCGATTTGTTTAATTCCCTCGCGCATGGTCGCTTCGGTGCGAAAAACGCCGCAATGTTGGGTCATACAGTCTTGGAATTGCTGACGTAGTTGACCGATGCGAATCGTGCCTTTTTTGGTCAATAAAGCGGTGATTTCCTCTTTAGCATCCTGAAGGTAAATATCGGGATTAAAGACGGGAAAAGCGCGTTTTTCGACGTATTTAGCGATCGATTTGCCGGTTCTTCTCCCATAGACCACACATTCTAACAGGGAATTACTGCCCAAACGATTGGCCCCGTGAACGGAGACACAGGAACATTCCCCGGCGGAGAAAAAGCCTTCGGTCAGGGTATCGGCACTTAAGCGAACGCGACCATCGGTATTAACGGGAATGCCTCCCATACAATAGTGAACTGTAGGACGGACGGGCATCGGTTCCTCTACCGCATCGACACCGACGAGACGGTGGGCCTCCTCCCAACAAAAGGGAATGCGACTCATAATTTTTTCCCGGCCTAAATGGCGTAAATCCAGATAGACAAAGGGACCCCCGGCGCTACCGTCCAGATTTACCCCCCGGCCGGCGCGAATTTCTAGGGTAATGGCCCGGGAAGTGATGTCCCGGGGTGCCAATTCCATGCGCGAGGGGGCGTAGTCTTCCATAAAACGACGACCTTCGCTATTGATTAAATAAGCACCTTCACCCCGGACTGCTTCTGAGATTAAAACACCGACGGGATAGAGTCCAGTGGGGTGAAATTGGACAAATTCCATGTCTTCTAGGGGAATACCCGCTTTTGCCGATAAAGCTAAACCGTCTCCCGTACAGGCGAAATCGTTGGAGGTGGTGTTATAAACGCGACCATAGCCCCCCGTCCCGAACATAATTGCTTTTGCCCGGAGGATTTCTAACTGTCCGGTGGCGATTTGGTACATTACTACCCCTTTGGCCGTACCTTCTTCGAGGATAAGACGCAAAACGTACCATTCATCGTAGATTTTTACCTGATTACGGCCTAAATTGCTGACTAATTCGTGCAGCATGGCGTGACCGGTTTTATCGGCGGCGTAACAGGCACGGTTATGGCTGTGACCGCCAAAGGCTCTTTGGGCAATGCGTCCATCTTCGAGACGGGAGAATAACACGCCTAGATGTTCCAATTCGATGATAACTTCGGGGGCTTCTTGGGTGAGAATATCCACTGCATCCTGGTCAGCCAGAAAATCGGAACCTTTGACGGTATCGTAGGCGTGGGCCTTGGGATTATCTTTGGGGTCAACGTTTTGCAGGGCGGCGGCGATACCCCCCTGGGCGGCGACGGAGTGGGAACGAATTGGGTGGGTTTTGGCAACGACAGCAACATCGATAGTCGGGTTGAGGCGTTTGATTTCTAAGGCGGCGCGGCATCCTGCTAACCCACCGCCCACTATAACGACATCGTGTTCTTTCATGGCTGATTTTTCTAGGGGCTTCTGTTTCTATGGTGGGGTGAGAATTGCTCGGAAGTCAGTTTTGTAACCGAGACTTTATATTTCACGAGACAGCCCTTTCAGTTATCAGTTATCAGTTATCAGTTATCAGATGCGAGTTTTCAGTTCACTGATTACTGTTTACTGATTACTGAACTTGGTATGGTTCGCTCGGGGGGCATAAATCGACTAAATCCTTATCTGGCAAAAAACTTAATTGATGAGTTCGTTCTAGTTCAAAAACAATTGACAAAAATCGCCAAATGTCTTTCTCTATAAGAGTTTCATTCCTTATAACCCTGTCCGTTGCATAAGACAAACTGAAGAACCTCACTGATTACTGATTACTGTTTACTGATAACTGAAAAGTCTTCATAATTCCCAAAAAAACAACCCGCGGCAGTTAACCGCGAGTTATTTTTGGTTAAAATCGGATAATTACTGAACGGTAATCGTTCCGACCATACCGGCGCCGCGATGGGGTTCGCAGTAGTAGGTGTAAGTACCCGGTTCGCTGAAAGTGCTTTCAAAGGACTCACCGGCGGAAAAAGCCAGACCCTTGTGGGATAATTTAGCAGCTTGGGCTTCGGGAACCTTGGTGCTATCGAAAACTATGTTATGGGGAGAAAGTTTGTTATTGACCCATTTCACCGTATCTCCTGCTTTAATAGTGAGGGCGGGGGGATCAAATTGTAGTGTACCCGCATCACCGCCCATCTTCACCGTGAAGGTTTCCGCAGCAGCGGAGGCAGTGTTGAAGAAGAAGCTAGAGACGACTAGCACCAGGGTAGCGACCAATAAACCTAATTTTTTCATGCTTGTTAATCCTTTACACGAGGGAAGATGACAAGTTTGACAGCCTGTCTTTTGACAAAAAAGTAAAAGTTTGCTTTTAACTGTCCCATTGATTAATTCTACACCAAGTTTGACAGCTTGTCTTTTGACAAGAAAACCGGTTTTTTCTGACGATGGTTGGGGAATTTCTTGAGAAATAGAGGAGAACCAATCGTGAAAAGATTATTAATTTCCCTGTGCTTGCTCTTGGCTGTGGTTACATTCGGTATGGCTCGTCCCGCTTTAGCTGATGGGGCTTCGATTTTCAGTGCTAACTGCGCTTCCTGCCACATGGGCGGTAAAAACGTGGTTAATGCCGCTAAAACCCTGAAAAAAGAAGATTTAGTTAAATACGGCAAAGATTCCGTTGAAGCTATCGTTACCCAAGTTACCAAAGGTATGGGGGCGATGCCGGCTTTCGGTGGTCGTCTCAGCGCTGAAGATATCGAAACTGTAGCTAACTATGTCCTCGCTCAAGCGGAAAAAGGCTGGTAAAAATTAGTTATCGGTGGCGAGTTATCCGTTGTCAGTCTGGTAAGAATTGTAGCGATCGAAATTCTTGGGTCAATTGCTGGCTTAAAATAGCTAATGGTTCATCTCGGGACAAGGTTGTGAAATTGCGATCGTTTTTCTATATTTTAGGTGCGACGGTAATCATTCTCCTAGGAGTCGCTACAGCCAGTTTTGCTTGGATTCTCGCCGATAGTCCTCTGTCTTTGCTCAAAGGTGGGGTGCTGCGGGAACCGATGGCGGCGATTTTTGTGCCGAAACAGTCCCCGGTTATGGTATCCTTGTTGGTCAATCCCGAACGTTTAGAGTCTTTTGGTCAATTAATCGCTACACCGGCTAATCGACGACGTTCCCACCAACAAATTAAAGATTTAGAAAAAACTCTGCTCGGTAAAACGGGATTAAATTATCAAAAGGAAATCAAACCCTGGTTAGGGGAAGAAATTACCCTCGCTGTTACTTCCCTAGATTTCGATCGCGATACCGATAATGGTATCCAACCGGGTTATCTTTTGGCAATTCAAAGTAAAGATGGTGAACGCGCTAAGGAATTTCTGCAAGCTTCCTACTCAAAACAGGCGGTTTCGGGCAAATTTGACCTTGTTTTTGAACTCTACAAGGGAGTTAACCTCATTTATCAACGTCCCTTGACCGCAGGAGATAATAATCGTTTTCTCGCTAGTGCCGTCGTCGGTGATACGGTGCTTTTTGCCAATAATATCAAGGTTTTGCGCGAGGCCCTTAATAACGTGCAAGTACCGGATTTAAACCTAAAAAATAGCCCTGATTACCGAGAAGCCCTCAAAAATATCACCGAACCGCGTATAGCTATAGTTTACGGCAATTTACCCCCGTTATCGGCTTGGATCGCTAATCAACCCGTCCCGGAGAGTCCCGAAGCAAAACAACGATTAGCCACGGCTTTTTCCCTCAAATCCGGGGGAATAGTCGCTCAAACCGCCTTAATTGGAGTCTTAGGACAGGATAACCAAGCACCAATTTTATCTAGTCCCGTGGGAGCATTATCTTTTATCGGCGAAAATAGCCTTTTAGTCGCCGCTAGTCGGGATTTAAATCGTTTTTGGACTCAGGTAGAGGAGGGGTTAGAAGCAGATAGTCCCCTACAGGAATTAATAACACAGGTCTTAAACCGCTTCCAGTCGCCTTTAGGTTTAAATTTGCCTGAAGACGTTTTTAGCTGGGTTAGAGGCGAATATAGCCTCGCTCTCGTGCCTAGTTCAAAGGGGATGGAACCCGATAGTGTTTTTGTAGGGGAACGGGTGATGGGGGTAGAGGTGGACAGTGCGATCGAGCATTTGGATGAGTTGGCCCGCAGTCGCGGCTATAATGTGGTTAATCTGCCTTTACTCGATCGAACGGTGACAGCTTGGACAAAGTTAACCACGGCGG
>NZ_JADBSZ010000150.1:0-5676 GCF_020246425.1 Microcystis sp. M079S1 | reverse complement strand
GCTCCAGCTACATCAAATGTTCCAAAAAAATATAGAAGAGCTAATGCAAATTAGCCGCTATCGGTTGAAGGATTACATCAAAGGACAAAGAGCGATATCGCTTGCCCTATCTACCTTCTAGCTCGCTTGTCCCCCTCTCAGAGCCTATACTCAAGGGATTTAGTATAATTCAAACAAAAATAAGGTATGTTATGTTTGATTAACGCATCCGACGAGAGCGACTTGCCGCTACCCAGCGCCTTCGGCATCGTAACTATTGATATAGCTTATGACTGAAAATTCCTTCTTCAATGAGCAAAAAGAACAGTCCTTGATCAAAGCTAGGATTGTTGAGAAATATTTCTGGGCTTGGGCAAAAGTTATAATTTCAAAAGTTAAGGGATCGTCTTCAGTCCAGAAAATCGCTTATGTTGACCTTTTTGCTGGTGCAGGACGATATAAAGATGGCTCAAAATCAACCCCAGTAAAGGTTCTAGAAACTGCCATCGCCGATCCAGATATGCGAAATATGCTGGTATCGATCTTTAACGATGCCGATGTCGAAAATGTTAATTCTCTTCAACAAGCTATAGATTCAATTCCGGGCATAGAAAATTTAAAATACCGCCCTCAAATATCAAAATATGAGGTGGGAGAGGACATAGTTAAAACCTTCCAAAGCATGAAATTAGTTCCCACTTTACTTTTTGTTGATCCTTGGGGTTACAAGGGGCTATCTCTTCAACTTGTTAATTCGGTCGTCAAAGATTGGGGTTGTGATTGCATCTTCTTCTTCAATTACAATCGCATCAACATGGGTTTAAATAATGATGCAGTCAAAGAACACATAAATGCGCTATTCGGACAAGTGCGAGCAGATCAACTCCGCGAACGATTGAAAACACTTACTCCACAAGAGCGTGAGTTAACCGTTGTAGAATATATCTGTGAAGCCTTGAAAGAAATGGGTCGTAAATATGTTCTTCCATTTCGTTTCAGACATGAAATGGGAAATCGTACTAGCCATCACCTAATTTTTGTAAGCAAGCATCCTAAAGGCTATGAAATTATGAAAGAGATAATGGCTAAAGAGAGTTCTGAACAGACGCAGGGCGTACCATCTTTTGAGTATAATCCTGCAACTCTTCAACAACCGTTACTCTTTGAGCTAACCCGTCCTCTTGATCAACTGGAATCTATGTTGTTGGACAATTTTTCAGGTAAAACTATGACGATGGCAGAGATTTACGACCAGCATCATGTGGGAAAACCGTACATTAAAAAAAATTACAAAACTGCCCTTAGCAATCTTGAATCTCAAGGAAAAGTCACAGTACATTCACCCGAGGACAAAAAACGGCGAAAAGGAACGTTTGCGGATGATTTAAAGGTTACATTTCCAGTTAAGCAATAAGCTCTAATTTTTCTGAACGCCTCGCTGATTTAAGTGGGACACTTCCCCATTTTTGGATATGCTGATTCCAGGCATTAGGCATCTCGTCCCAGATTTTATCATCAAGTAATCTACCCCCTGCTTTCGGTGTCCTTCCCCCAACTTGTTTGAAAAAAAATGCTACCCCTGAATTTTGACATTGATTGCGGATATCCCTTGCCCAGTCAAGTTTCATCTGGCGATATTTCTGTCCGGATTCTCCGCCGACAATAACCCAATCAATGCCAGTTAAATTAAGTTCTAGGGGTCCTAAAAGTGGCTCACATGAAATAAAACGCACTGAAACAGGCACTGTCCGAAGATGTTCAATCCGATCTATGTGGTTTTGGTTTTCGACAGATACACCTAGCCAAATGTTTTCTGGAAAATCTAATTTAGACGCTAAATCACCTAAACGGCTTTGTCGCTTTGTTAGTATCTGATATATATGCCAAGGTGTTGAACGAATAACTGAGAAAACTTGTCTAATGAAGTCGAGAGGCACATTATCATGAAAAAGGTCACTCATTGAGTTGACAAAAACTCGACTGGGAGTGCGCCAACGTAAGGGTTCTTCCAATCTTTCTGGATGCAAAGTTAAACTGAATCCATTGGGAAAGCTTTTGGGAAAACGCTGTGTAATAGCTTCGGCATAACAATGCAGACAGCCAGTGCTAATTTTATCGCACCCAGTTGTTGGATTCCACGTTTTATCAGTCCACTCAATACCAGTGTGTGTACTAGACATATTTTAACTCCACAAGCTATATCTATGACAGACGCTACCTGCCGATAATCAGCAATTTACTTGTAAGCTAAACGGCTTTTACTTCGGATCACCGATATAGACTCCAAAAGGGTTATAGCTGTTGGATCATGCAGGTTAAGCGCCGTTTAGCTTACTATACCATTGTTTGACAAGTACAATTGTCGCCGCACTCACTTTCTACATTACGCAATCGTCAATGAGTTGCGGTGTACACAAAATATTACATCGTTTAACGAAAACAACAGGCGCTTACGAAGTTATAAGTAGGGAGGCACAATTATTTGTAGGATGGGTTAGCGGTAGCGTAACATGAGCGGGCGTTGGGTTTCATGCTTCAACCCAACCTACGTTCATCTTACATTTAATTCCACCCACCTACTTAGCTGGTGCTATGAAATCTAAGCGGCGATCGCCTCACCAGCAATCTCTAAGTACCGCCTCACCTCAAATCTAGAGAAATAACGCTCTTTTAATACCATAATTCGGGTATCAGGTCATAATAACCAGCTTGGGTCGGTGGGTAAATACCCGCTTCGATTTTTTCGATAATAGTCGGCCAAGCTTGCCTAAAAGCGGCAGAGCGCTCGTTGGGGTGCAGAGTCCAACCCTTGGCATTGGTGAGAGTGGCGCGATAGTAGTTGCTTTGTTCTAGGGAGCGAGAAACCATAATTTCCCAAGAGTCGAGTTTTCCTTTGCCGGTCAAAATATTGCCCCAAGTTTTTAAACCATCGGGTAAATGATCGAGAAAGGTATTTTTATAAGAGCGCCAGAGGGGGGTGATCGGTAAAAGGCGATCGTAGCGACGACAATTAAGTAGATAGGCACGACTACCAAAAAATTTAAATTGATAGAATCCATCGGGATTTTTCGTGCAAGGATGGGCAGAATCAATCGTACCATCGGGCCGCGGTGGACCGGACAAAGGACGCACAAACATCATTTCTGGATGGGTTTCCATTAACTCGATCCCTTCGCGGATCCAACTGTAATCCGGTTCTTGGTAGAGCATCATGTCACTGTCATAATGGACCATATAATCGCTGCGACATGACTCGATTTTGAAGATCGAGCCGAAAATCGGATAACCTTTGTAGTTATGGGTGGAACGGAGGGGACTGCCGAAATGCTTTTGATAGATGCGCTGACGATAGCTGGGATCGTAGTTAAAATCCACTAGGCGATCGATTATGCCATCTTCAACTAATTTTTCGGCACAGGCTCTTAATTCCTCCATTGTACCCAGTCCGGGGCGATTGACCTTTTCCCCGCTTAAAGGGGCCGTGTCGATAGCCAGTACCTTTTCCTCGAAGGGAAACTGACTCATTTTGACTAGATGGGGAATAGTGTTCATCATAAACCAGACATCGGTTCGCGCCGTAAAAAACCAGAGCGAACAACTTGGCAATCCCATTTTGTATAAACCTCACTTTTGTTTGGGTCTTAAATGGGATACATTATAGGGGAATCTTAGCGACAAGTTGACACAATTCCTTATTAACCTATGACTATAGCCCTCGATCGCTTACCCCAATCTTGGCAGGGTTTAACCCATCGTTTAACTTATAAGTATTTTCAGGTACGCATTGATACACCCAAAGACCCCTATAAAATTCTCTTTCGTCCCCAACCCTATCAGGTTTTATTTATTCTTAGCCATATGCGATCGGGTTCGTCTTTATTGACCCATATCCTCAATTCTAATCCTGAAATTATCGGTTTTGGCGAAACTCATCTGGTTTATGAGAGTGAACAGGATTTTAAAACTTTAATGTTTCAACTCTACTGGCGTTTGAAAGATTTAAACATGAATCATAAATATATTTTAGATAAAGTTCTTCATGATCAGAAGTTTTTAGATCATAGTTTTTTGCAATCTGATGCAGTTAAGACCATATTTTTACTACGAGAACCGCAGCGCACTTTAGCCAGTATTCTAGATATTAAACCCCATCAAAACGAGCAGCACGCGCTAGGCTATTATACTGGTCGTTTAGCCACCCTAGAAAGTTATGCTCGATTAATTAACAGCAAAGAAAAGAGTTTATTTATCACCCACGATCAGGTATTAAACCAAAGTCAATTTGTCTTTAATAGTTTACAGAGTCATCTCGATACTAAAACGGGATTTTCTGAAGAATATCGAGTTTTAAAAACCACTGGCACTCGTGGTATAGGCGATTCTTCCGAGAATATCAAAGCGGGTAAAATTATTAAACAAGCCAGAAAATTAGATATAGAAATTTCCGACGATGTTTTAACCCAAGCCCAAAAAGCCTATGATCGATGCTACGAAACCCTCAGCCATTATTGTCATTGTATCTAAGCTGAATTGGGGATTAGCAATAGCCTTGATTCTCTCCTCCGAGTCCAAAGAAAATCCCCCTAACTCAACTCTAAGTTGAGCATTTAAAAGGTCTGATTAGCCTTCAATATTAGCAATTGTAAAGCCCATCTGACACTCGTAGAGATTGGGCTGTTGGCTTCCCCCTTTGCCCAAGGAGTGACCACAGCCTAGTTTACCCTCTCGCCACCGGGGTTGCCCCTGCTGGTTGGCTAAAAGACAGCCCTGACACACAGAACCCGTATCGAGAATGTGTTCGTCGGTTAAAATCACTAACATGACGTTCACCCCCATTGATCTCCGATCATTCTTGTCTCCATTGTAAGAGGTTTTTTCTGAGATGTAGTGGCGCGCTATACAGTCCGATGCTTTTTGGCTTTTTTTCGCCTGGACTCTTCTTACACAAGGGATTTACCGATTAATTTTGGCATCCTCAGAAGATTAGTCCTTCAACAAACCTGCGTCAGTCCCTACCCGATCACTTAGCGGGGTGGGGAGGTAGAGTGCAGCAATTTGAGGACTCGATGTCCGAAAAATTGCCAAATAGAGATTTTTATCTCAAATGTCGGGGTGAAGACCCGAAGTGCTTAGTGCGACGGTATGAAACACCGACCAATATAAAACAGCGAAGCACGACTAAAATCTTGACAATCTATGCTGTACAGGTTAACTTAATATAAGTTGTTTGAGGTCGATAAGCAATGATTATCTTAGAAATGAAAGCATTGGTCAAACCGAGTCAGTGTTCTGCCATTGATGATGCTATTCGTACACCCTACTTATCTCTCTCTTACTCAAAGGCAGAAGCACCATCTTCTTCATGAATCGGCAAAATTCAGTAAAATAGCAATAGACCAAATCAAATAGAAAAAATTAGCTGTGGCAACTACATCCGAAGACGTATGGCGACTCTTAGCCGAATTAGCGACTGCTCAAAAAGAAACTGACAAACAACTGAAGGAGACTGACCTACTATTGAAGGAAGTTAGTCAGCAACAGAAGGAAAACGCGCAACAACAGAAGAAAACTGACAAACAACTCAAAGAATTAGGTCAGCAAATTGGGGGACTCGGTGCCAAATTCGGCAGCTTTACCGAAGGACTTGCCCTTCCTTCAATGGAAACGATTCTCAGACAACGCTTTGGTATGGAAGTT
>NZ_JADBSZ010000015.1:0-5722 GCF_020246425.1 Microcystis sp. M079S1 | reverse complement strand
ATCAGTTATCAGTTATCAGTTATCAGTTATCAGTTATCAGTTATCAGTTATCAGTTATCAGTTATCAGTTATCAGTTATCAGTTATCAGTTATCAGTTATCAGTTATCAGTTATCAGTGTTCGCTGAAATATAATTAGTTTCTAGAAATATTTGCAGTTGCCAACAAAAAAACATGAGTGAAGTAATTTTATCCGTAAAAAATCTGACCGCTAGTATTGATGGAAACCAGATTCTTAAAGGAGTTAACCTCGAAATTAAAGCAGGTGAAACCCACGCAATTATGGGGCGCAATGGCTCAGGAAAAAGCACCTTTTCAAAAGTAATCGCTGGACATCCCGATTATGAAGTAACTGGGGGAGAAATAATTTATAAAGGCGAAAACCTTTTGGACAAAGAACCCGATGAACGAGCGCTTATGGGTATCTTTCTCGCATTCCAATATCCCCTAGAAATCCCCGGCGTTAGTAACCTCGATTTTCTTCGCGTTGCCTACAATGCCCGACAAAAATATCTAGGCTCGGAAGAATTAGATAGTTTTGACTTTGAGGAATTAGTCGAGAAAAAACTAGAAGTTGTCCAGATGAATCCTAGCTTTCTTGGCAGAAGTTTAAACGAAGGTTTCTCCGGTGGTGAGAAAAAACGTAATGAAATCCTACAAATGGCCTTATTAGAACCTACTTTAGGAATTCTCGATGAAATTGACTCCGGTTTAGACATCGATGCTTTGCGAATTGTTGCCCAGGGAGTCAATCAATTAGCTACTCCCGATAACGCTTTTTTACTTATCACTCACTATCAGCGTCTGCTCAACTACATTGAACCCGATGTTATTCATGTTATGTACGATGGGCGCATTGTCACCAGTGGCGGTAAAGAATTAGCCCTCGAATTAGAAAGAACTGGCTACGATTTCCTCGACGAACAATTATTAGCCGTTAAGTAATCTAGCTATCAGTTATCAGAAGTCTGGGGAGTCAGAAGTCAGTAGCCGGTCGTCAGGAGGCAGGAGATTGCTTTTATTTATTCTCCCCACACCCCACACCCCACACCCTACACCCTACACCCCACACCCTACACCCCACTACCCCACTACCCCACTACCCCACTACCCCACTACCCCCTCTTACCAATGACAGCCATAATCACGAAACCTGAACAATCAGGAGAATTATTGTTAAAATTGTCTCGCAAAACGGTTCCCACTATCGATAACGGTAAAATTCTCGAATTAAGAGAATCGGGAGCCAGTAAAGCTCAAGAATTAGCCATCCCGGGCAGAAAAGACGAAGAATGGCAATTCACCGATTTAAGTCAACTCTGGGCGATCGATTTTCGCACCCCCCAAACCGTTACAATCGATAAAAATGCCCTAGCTGTTTTTTTACTGCCCGAAGCCAAAAACAGCCACCTAGTCTTCGTTAACGGCATTTATCAGCCCGAATTGTCCGATATTTCCGCTTTACCCCCCGGTGTCAGCGTCGGCAATCTCGCCAATGCACAAAAAGATGTTCTTGTCAACTATCTAGGGAAAGAAAAAACCCCCGAATTTTTTACCGCGCTCAACCAAGCTGGACTAAGCGATGGGGCAGTAATTCACGTCACCGCTAACACCGTCGTCACAAACCCGATACATCTCCTATTTATCACCGTTGTGGAGGAAATTCCCCGCTTTTATCAGCCCCATAGCCTAATCGTGGCGGAAACTGGAGCTAGTGTCAATATTATCGAGAATTACGGAGCTTTAGCCGAACATTGCTCCGATTTACCTGTAAATTACTCTTATTTCACCAACGCTGTCACGGAAATTTACCTCGAAGCCAACGCCGAGGTCATCCATACCAGAGTACAACGGGAATCGGGAGATGGTTTTCACATCGGACGCACGATAATTGAACAAGCGCATGATAGCCGTTACACTCTCAACGAGATAAATCTAGGAGCTAAACTCTGCCGTCATAACCTCGATGTTCTGCAAAAAGGAGCACAAACCGAGACAAATCTGTACGGATTAGCCATGATTACTGGACAACAAACCGCCGATACCCACAGCGCCATCTATCTCAACCATCCCCACGGCATCACCAAGCAACTGCATAAATGTATCGTTGATGGTAGCGCTCACGCCATCTTTAATGGTAAAGTGTTTGTTCCCAAACCTGCCCAATTAACCAACGCCTCCCAGTTAAATCGGAATTTGTTAATTTCTAACAAGGCACGAGTCAACACCAAACCCGAATTACAAATTACCGCCGATAACGTCAAATGTTCCCACGGGGCAACCGTTAGCCAACTGGAAGCCGATGATTTATTCTATCTGCAAAGCCGGGGCTTAAGTGCCGACACTGCCCGCAGTTTGTTAATTGATGCTTTCTCGGCCGAGATTTTAGCTAAAATTCCTCTAGAATCCCTCCGCCAAAGATTGGGGCAATGCGTCGCCTGTCGCAGTGTGGAATAACTCTACCGGGGTGGGTGTCAACCTGCCCAAAGTACCCCTCTGACTCCTGACTAAAATGACAATTATCCAAGAAAAAACCCTCGCCCAAAAAGTCCGCGCCGATTTCCCTATCCTCCATCAAACCGTACACGATAAACCCCTTATCTATCTCGATAGTGCCGCCACTTCCCAAAAACCGATTCAAGTATTAGAAACCCTGCGAAACTATTACGAAAAAGATAACGCCAATGTGCATCGGGGGGCGCATACTTTAAGTGTCCGGGCAACGGAAGCCTACGAAGGAGCCAGAGATAAGGTGGCTAGGTTTATTAATGCCGCTTCTCGTCAGGAAATTGTCTATACTCGCAACGCCACGGAAGCGATTAATTTAGTCGCCTACAGTTGGGCATTAAATACCCTGAAAGCAGGGGATGAAATTATTCTCTCGGTGATGGAACACCACAGTAATTTAATCCCCTGGCAAATTGTCTGCCAAAAGACGGGGGCGGTGATTAAATATGTGCAATTAACTGGCGGAGAAAGCTTTGATTTAGAACAATATAAATCCTTGTTATCGGACAAAACTAAATTAGTTGCTGTCCTTCATGTCTCCAATACATTAGGCTGTATTAATCCCGTTGCCGAAATAGTCAGCCTTGCCCATCAAGTCGGGGCGAAAGTATTAATTGATGCCTGTCAAAGTGTCCCCCATTTAGCCATTGATGTGCAGTCCATAGATTGTGATTGGTTGGTGGCTAGTGGTCATAAAATGTGCGCCCCCACCGGTATTGGATTTTTGTATGGCAAAGAGGCGATTTTAGAGGCAATGCCGCCCTTTTTTGGTGGTGGCGAAATGATTGCAGAAGTCTATTTAGACCATTTTACCTGTGCGGAACTGCCCCACAAATTTGAAGCAGGAACCCCTGCTATTGGCGAAGCGATTGCTCTCGGTGCTGCGGTAGAATATTTAATGGGTTTAGGGATGGATAATATTCATGCCTACGAAGAAGAGTTAACCGCCTATTTGTTCAAAAAATTAGGAGAAATTGAGGGTTTAAGAATTTACGGGCCGCCACCTAGTTTAACGGGCCAAGGTCGGGCTAGTTTAGCCGCCTTTAATGTGGAAGGGATTCATGCTAGTGATTTAGCCACTTTATTAGACCACGAAGGAATCGCTATTCGTTCCGGTCATCACTGTACCCAACCTCTACACCGCCTTTTTGATGCTTCCGGCAGCGCGCGGGCAAGTCTATATTTTTATAATACCCGCGAAGAAATTGATAGCTTTATTGTCGCTTTACAGGAAACTATTGATTTCTTTGCCAATTGTTTTTCTTAGGGGTATCTCTAGCCCTTTTCCTGTTCTTAAAGAGTGAAGGAAGTTACCTATTATTATCAAGGAATTTGTCCCGAAACGGGCGAGTTATTGCGCTTGCCCCGCACTCTTTTGGCTGAAAAAATCGCCCAAGATTTGATGACAACTATCACCAATCCTCAAGGTAAAATGTATGGGATTTTGTTAGGAGAAAATGCCGCTGGCGAAATAGAAATTTTAAAAGCTTTTTCTGGACAGGGAGAAGCTGCTGGCTGGGTTCCGTCCCTAGTGGGGAGAGAAAAAATTATTCGGGAAGAAAAGCGAGTTTTGCAACTTTTAGAAACAATTAAACAGGAAATTATTACCCTACAATCAATTCCCGAACATAATTTATATCGACTCAATCAAGCAAATTTTGAGTGCAAAATACAAGCTTTACAGCAACAACATCAAAACCATAAACAGGAACGAGATAGGTTAAGAAATTTAGGAAATTTAAACCGAGAGGAATTAGAAAATTTAAATAATCTCAGTCGTCAGGAAAAAAGAGCAAGAAAGCAATTAAAACAGGAACAAAAACAAGTTTTAGAACCCTTAATTGAGAAAATAAACGTAGCCAATCAGAGAATTATTGAACTTAAGCAACAGCGGAGGAACCTCTCTAAACAGTTACAGGAATTGCTGTATCAATCCTACTGTTTAAATAACTTTTCTGGACAATCTCTCTCCTTGGCTAAATTGATGGGCAGTAATTTGTTACCGACGGGAACAGGGGAATGTTGCGCCCCGAAATTATTAAATTATGCCGCCATGAAAGGATTAAAACCTGTCGCCATGGCCGAATTTTGGTGGGGAGAATCGAATCGAGATAGAAAACAGGGAGAATTTTATGGCGCTTGTCAAGAAAGATGTCAACCTCTCATGGGTTTTTTACTCTCTGGTTTACGTTTATCTCTAGAAATTATCTACGAAGACGAGGGAATAATTGCTATTAATAAACCCGCGGGATTATTATCGGTAGCAGGACGTTATCAAGATAGTCAAGATGCTGTGGTCAATCGGTTTCGTCGTCAGGGAAAAAATGTCATTCCCGTTCATCGTTTAGATCGAGAAACTTCGGGATTATTATTACTAGCTAAAAGTTTAGATATTTATCGTTGTTTATCCCAACAATTTCAACGGCGAGAAGTAGAGAAAATCTACGAAGCTATATTATCAGAAATTGTTGAGCGAGAATCAGGCATAATTGACCTACCTCTCTGGGGAAATCCGCAAAATAGACCCTATCAAACTGTGGATTGGCAAAGGGGGAAAGCTAGTCAAACCTATTTTAAAGTTGTCGGCAAAGAAGGCAATTATTCTCGGCTAGAATTTATTCCCTACACGGGAAGAACCCATCAAATTCGTGTTCATAGTCAAGAGGGATTAGGGATAGGAATTTTAGGCGATCGCTTGTATAATGGTAAGCAGTCCGACCGTTTATACCTACACGCTAAACAATTATCTTTTCGTCATCCTCAGACCGAAAATAAAATTGATCTAATCATTCCCGCCCCCTTTTGAGAGCTATAATTGCTAACAGCCAAAAACTAGCTATAATAACCCGATTTACTAACATGGGTACAAGGTCAACCAGAAAATAAATAGGGCAAGCTCTCTAGCGATAGCAATTTGGTCATTTAGGGATCACTGACTGAAATTTCTCATCTTCTTGAGGAATATATGGCATCAGTTTACTAGGGTCAATGGAATTGGAATTATCACCGCCAAAAGTTCCTTGCTTACCGTAAAATGACCTGAGCATATCTGCAACAATACTCGCTTTGGCAATATATACTTTAGACGTTCATAATCTGAGATTTATTAAACTTCTGAAATCGTAGAGTGAGCAAGGAATCCAGTTCTTTTTTCTGTTTCAGATGGGCATCATTCAGACATTCATAAATAGCTGAAGAAAAGTCAGAAAAGTTTT
>NZ_JADBSZ010000149.1:0-9485 GCF_020246425.1 Microcystis sp. M079S1 | reverse complement strand
TACTTTTTTGTTGTTTCATTAATTCTTTTAAATCTTCTACTGACTCAACAATATCAATTTTGGGTACGACTGGCATCGCTAATTTATCCAGTTAATCATCTTTTCTATAAGTATGCCATAGTTTTTGAAATTTGGTATAAGTCTGTCATTACTTTGGAAAAATGATATAAGATAAAAAAATCTTGGAAGAAATCCGACTTGGTGCGCTCTCACTTATATGCTCACGCACTGGTGACTATTTGCCCGAATCAACCCGCTAAAACCGAGATTGTTGGCAAGCTTAAACAATCTTGGCTCAATACCCGAATTCATATCTATTACGACACCGAAAACGGTCAAACAATCGAGAAAAAGAAAGAGTTACCAAGTTTTAAGGCATTGGGTAAGGATGGTCTCTGTCGCTTGCTGTTTTACGAAACCCGACTCCTCTATCAACTTTTGACGGACAATTTAGTAAAGTGATATTGGACAAGATCGGGAACCCCGTGTTAAACTGCCTCGATAAGATGATGTCACTCTAAAAGCCCTTCACTATATAATCTAATGGTAATACAATCGGTCAGTTTAACAGTTAAGGACTATAAGTCTAACATTCCCGTGGCCATCTTGTGTGGGGGCAAAGGAACCCGACTGCGGGAAGAAACCGAATTTCGACCTAAGCCGATGATTGCCATCGGAAATCGGCCAATTATTTGGCATATCATGAAAACTTATGCCCACTATGGCTTAACTGACTTTATGCTCTGTCTAGGTTATAAAGGGGAAATAATTCGGGACTATTTCTTTAGCTATGATTGGAATCACAGTGATGTCCTCTTAGAGTTAGGCAATAAAAAAGTGACCAAACTCGATAGTGGACATGATGAGGAAGACTGGCGTATTTGGTTAGTTGATACGGGACAGGAAACCATGACGGGAGGCCGTCTTAAACGTCTCACCTCTTATGTAGATCAAAGCGGAAGTGATATCTTTTTAGCCACCTATGGGGATGGGGTTTGTGATGTGAATATTGCGGATCTGTTGGATTTCCATTACTCTCATGGTAAATTAGCCACCTTGACGGCGGTTCGCCCCCCTTCTCGCTTTGGCGAGTTAGTGATTGAGGATAATCTAGTCACTCAATTCCAAGAAAAGCCTCAAACGGCTGAAGGATGGATTAATGGGGGTTATTTTGTCTTAAATCGCAAGGTTTTGGATTTAATTGAGGGAGATACGACGACTTTTGAAGCACAACCCCTAAGAACCCTAGCCGCTTTAGGAGAACTCGCCGTCTATAAGCATGAAGGGTTTTGGCAGTGTATGGATACTTACCGAGAAATGGAAATGCTCAATCACCTTTATGACACTGGACAAGCTAGATGGAAAATATGGTAAAGGAAGCATTTTGGCCGGGCAAAAAAGTCTTTATTACTGGTCATACCGGCTTTAAGGGGTCTTGGCTGGCGTTTTGGTTACTCCATCTAGGGGCAGAGGTGAAAGGCCTCAGTTTAGCTGCCAATACCACCCCGGCCTTATTTGACCAATTAGACTTAGCTCAGAACCTGAGTCACCATATAGGAGATATTCGAGAGGCTGAGTTAGTGACTCGTTTAATCGCTTCATGGCAGCCGGATGTAGTCTTTCATTTAGCGGCACAACCCTTAGTGCGG
This sequence comes from Microcystis sp. M079S1, assembly GCF_020246425.1. Lineage (NCBI taxonomy): Bacteria > Bacillati > Cyanobacteriota > Cyanophyceae > Chroococcales > Microcystaceae > Microcystis > Microcystis sp. M079S1. Next base: position 7,836 of record NZ_JADBSZ010000149.1, on the reverse strand, counting down.
CTTTCTTATCTGGAGTCGGTGGAAACGTGGAACACAAATGTCATGGGGACTATTCACGTTTTAGAAGCCCTCAAAAGCCTGAATCATCCCTGTGCCGCCGTGTTTATTACTAGCGATAAGTGCTATGAGAATCGGGAATGGGTCTATGGTTATCGGGAAAATGACCCCTTGGGGGGTTACGATCCCTATAGTTCTAGCAAAGCGGGGGCGGAATTAGCGATCGCATCTTGGCGCAGTTCCTTCTTTAAAACCCCTCAAACCCCCATCGGCATCGCCAGTGCCAGGGCAGGAAATGTCATCGGTGGCGGAGATTGGTCCCTAGATCGGATTGTACCCGATACAATGCGGGCCTTGATAAAGTCCGAAGCGATTCCGGTGCGGAACCCTCTAGCGACTCGCCCTTGGCAGCACGTTTTAGAGCCTTTGGGTGGCTATTTACGGTTAGCTGAGTCGATTTATGAGCAGTTGATGACGGCTAATTGGCAGCAAGACAGCCGAGGGTTATATGGGGCGTTTAATTTCGGTCCGTCTCTGACTTCTAATCGTCCAGTTAAAGAGTTAGTTGAGTCTATTCTACAACTTTGGCCGGGGACTTGGCTCGATCAAAGTGATCCGAAGGCTGTTCATGAGGCTAAATTGCTTAATCTAGTCACGGATAAGGCTTTCCATACCCTAAAATGGCAACCCGTTTGGGATTTTCGGCAAACCCTCAAGGAAACCGTGACATGGTATTATCAAGCGGCTCAAATGGACTCTCAAGATAAAGCACAATTCCAAGAACTTACCCGCCAACAAATCGAATATTATCAAAGTTGTTTGATCGATTAGCGAACTCAAGGCTGATAATAGTCCAAATTAAGTAATAATTAAGTTCAAATTTCTCCCCTGAAAGGAAATTAACCATGACTCAATCTATTTCTCCCCCCAATACCAATACTGAAACAGAACTGCGAGAGCAAGTCTTTCAAGCCGTACAAGAATACTATAAGCACAAATTTCAACCCCGGGCTTTTGTGGCGGGGCAGACCTATATTCCGGCATCGGGTAAGGTATTTGATGAGCAAGAATTAGTCAAATTAGTGGATTCTTCCCTAGATTTCTGGTTAACGACGGGCAGATATGCGGCGGAATTTGAGGAACGTTTTGCCCAGTGGATGGGGGTAAAACATTGTTTATTGGTCAATTCTGGCTCTTCGGCCAATTTAGTGGCCTTAAGTGCCTTAACTTCCCCTAAACTAGGGGAAAAACAACTTAAACCGGGGGATGAAGTCATTACCGTCGCCGCAGGTTTCCCGACTACAGTTAACCCCATCTTTCAAAATCAGCTAATTCCCGTCTTTTTAGACGTTAAATTACCCGGTTATGACCTCGACATCGAGCAGCTGGAATTGGCCTTGTCAGAGAAGACTAAAGCGATTATGATCGCTCATACCTTGGGAAATCCGTTTAATTTAGAAGCGGTGATGGCTTTTGCCGAAAAACATGACCTCTGGGTAGTTGAGGATAACTGTGATGCGGTGGGAAGTCTCTATAAAGGGCAAAAAACCGGCACCTTTGGGCATTTAGCAACGGTTAGCTTTTATCCCGCCCATCACATGACTATGGGAGAAGGGGGTGCGGTTTTAACCAGTGATACCCGCTTGAAAAAGATTGTCGAGTCATTCCGTGACTGGGGCAGAGATTGTTGGTGTCCTCCGGGGGTAGATAATACCTGTAATAAGCGCTTCGGTTGGCAGTTAGGAGATTTGCCCTTTGGCTATGACCATAAGTACACCTATTCTCATGTGGGTTATAACCTAAAGATGACGGATATGCAAGCCGCCGTCGGGGTAGCGCAACTGGATAAATTGCCAGGATTTATCAAAAAGCGCCGGGAAAATTTCGACTTTTTGCATCAAAAGTTACAGGAGCTTCAAGATGTTTTAATTATGCCTGAAGCCAGCCCCGATTCTGAACCGAGTTGGTTCGGGTTTCCGATTTTTGTCAAGGAAAATGCGCCTTTTAGCCGCAATGATTTGGTTAAGCATTTGGAGGAAAAACGCATCGGCACAAGGCTATTATTTGGAGGAAATTTATTGCGACAGCCTCTTTATAAGGGGTTAAATTATCGAGTCGTTGGGGATTTAAGCAATGCCGATAAAATCATGAGTAGTGTTTTTTGGCTGGGCATTTATCCCGGATTAACCGAGGAGATGTTAACCTATGTAGCAACGACCATCAGAGAATTTTGTCATGGCCAATAAAATTCCCCAACTTTTGGGACAAAATTTCAGGTTAAGGAAAATATGGCGGCTCTTCTCGTTTCTGTGTGGAAGGAAGAAGAATAGGGATAATTTTACAGAAGTATAATCTTCAAAGTCTTGCTAGGCAACACTTCTAGGAATGGTGCGCCCTGATTATTACAGAAAGTCGAGAAGACCCAAAATATGAAAGTATTGATTACCGGTGCAAGTGGTTTTGTTGGTTCCCATGTAGCAAGGCTTTTAATAGCCGAAGGGTGTGAGGTACACGCACTTGTGCGAGAAAACGGCGAACAATGGCGAATTCAAGATATTCTCCCATCACTACATTTATGGCAATCTGACTTAGTAGCATTTGAAACAGTGAATGCTTATTTACAGAAAATCAAGCCCGAATTGTGTATTCACTTAGCTTGGTATGTTGGGTCAGGAAAACAACTAAATTCTCGGGAAAACTTGAATTCATTCCAGGCAAGTCTCAATTTATTCTCTCAACTAGCTGAAGTAGGTTGTAAGCGGTTTGTGGGTATAGGGACTTGTTTTGAGTATGATTTCAATCTAGGATATTTTTCTGAATCAAGTCCGACAAAACCCATCACCTTATATGCAGCGACCAAGGTGGCACTATTCACTATTTTACAACAACTAGCCCAGAGCGCCGAAGTAGAGTTAACATGGGTTCGTTTGTTTTATCAGTATGGACCAATGGAGGATGAGCGACGGTTAATTCCGTCGGTTATTTGTTCACTGCTGCGGGATGAAGTGGTAAAAACAACTAAAGGTGAACAAGTTCTGGATTTCCTTCATGTTGAGGATATAGCATCAGCAATTTGGGCAGTTGCTAAGAGCAACGTTTCAGGTGTAGTTAATGTTGGTTCTGGTCAGCCTGTAACCGTTGGACAAATATTACTTGAACTTGGTAATTTATTAGGTAAACCTGATTTAATTCATCTGGGAGCTTTGCCTTACCGTCCCAATGATCCAATGTTTATTTGTGCTAATAATGAGTTGCTTAGAAAAAAGACCGATTGGACACCTAAATATAATTTAACAACGGGATTAAAAAATACAATTGAATGGTATAAAGTCCATCTAAATCTAAATAAAATTGAGGAAATTGTAAGATGAGTAAAAAATTAATTACTGTTGTTACTCCCTGCTACAATGAACAAGATAATGTTGAGCTTTTATATACTGAGGTCAAAGAGATTTTTGCAAGATTAGGAAAATATGAATACGAGCATATTTTTATCGATAATGACTCTCAAGATAAAACAGTCAGTATATTAGAGCAAATCTCTCAAAGCGACTCTAGACTGAAAATTATCATTAACGCTAGGAATTTTGGCTTTGTTCGTTCTACCTATTACGGCCTCTTACAAGGAACTGGAGATGCGGTTATTTTAGTCTTCGCCGATTGTCAAGATCCTCCCGAACTAATCGTCGATTTTTTGGAAAAATGGGAGGAAGGCTATCAAGTTGTTAAAGGTATTAAAAGATCGAGTCAAGAGAACTCTTTGGTCTATAATGTAAGAAGATTTTATTATTTTTTAGTTAGAACCCTATCAGAAGAGATTGACTTAACTGCTAGTTTTACCGGCTTCGGTTTATATGATCAAAAAGTGATAGAAGCATTGCGTTTGATCGATGATCCTTATCCCTACTTAAAGGGTCTTATTTCAGAAGTCGGTTTTAAGAGTGCTAAAATCGAGTATCATCAGGAAGTCCGAAAACGAGGTAAGAGTAGTTTCAATTTTTATCGAATGTACGATCTGGCAATGCTGGGTATCACTACCTATTCTAATTTTCCGCTAAGATTGGCGACAATGATCGGGTTCGCTCTATCTCTACTGAGTTTTCTGGTCGGTCTGGTGACTTTGATTTTGAAGCTTCTGTTTTGGAACCTTTTTCCTATAGGAATAGCGGCGATCATTATCGGATTGTTTCTTTTTTCTTCTGTACAGTTATTTTTTATAGGTATTTTAGGAGAATATATTGGTTTGATAAATAGACGAAGCTTAAAAAGACCTCTAGTGGTAGAGAGAGCGCGAGTCAACTTTGATTAAGAGTTACCTAGCGATGTTCTTTAATCTAAATTGTAAAAGACAATAAATAAAGAGGGAAATAAAATGTATCAAATGAATAAAACTGCGATTGATCAATGGCTCAAAGGAGTGGGTATCTTTTTACTTATTTTTATTGATGTAGATTATCTTCTTACCACAAGATTTGGCAGCTTGAAAGGAAATGAAAAGTATGAAGCAGTCTGGTATCTATTCATTTTAATTTCTATTATTTTCTTACCTACTATTTTGGGTAAAGTTTTGAACTATTTAAGTTCTATTTTATCAAAAATAATCAATAATTGGCAAGTCACAAATCAAAGTCGTAATCTTGAGTTTTTAATTTCGTGGGGACTTGGTCTTGTTTTCAACACGATAGCAATTCAAAAGCTCTTTACCCAAGGAACTGGTGGAAGTCTCAGGCTCTATATGAAACCTGAGATGTCATACAATTGGCGTGAACTGACAACCTATTTATCAAGCTTGAATTTTTTGGTGCTAATTCCAGTCGCATTAATTTTAACAGTTATTTTCTTTTTTCTCTTACATTTATTTTCTCTTCGTAAATTTTTGAGAACATTATTGATTGAGAATATAGTTTTTATCGGAGTTTTAGTGACGTTGACATCAGTTGCTTGGAGTCTGGTTTATAATGATAAATCGAACTACCATTTTAATGTGGTTCTCTTCCCATTAGCGGCCATTAATGGTGATTCCCCTTTTATTCCCCTTGTTGACGATGGATTTAAAAGTTTATATGGCGGATATTATCTTTGGCTTGGCCTAATATCACGATTAATGGGAAATAGTCTATTGTCTATTAAAATTGTTGTATGTAGTTTGATTGCCCTTCAGATTATTCTTTACTATTTAATAGTTAAAGCTATTTACAAAAATCCGTTGTTCAGAATTTTGGTATTCATCAGCTGCCTATTTTGGAGTTATTTTTATTTTAGGGTAGTAGGAGGAGATTTATACTTTCAATATTTTCCTTTAAGAACTTTATTTCCTTGTCTTTTACTGGTCACTTCGTTCTATATATCTGAAAGAAAATTTTTCGATAAAGCTAGTTTTCCTCTGGGATTTTTAACAATTAACTTACGAGATTTGCTTCTAGATTTTACAGTGGCAATGGCTCTATTAAGTAATTTTGATTCTGGTATATGTGTCTTGATTATGTACTTTCTTATTTACATTTGGAATGAGTTTAAAATAGATGGTTTTAGCGCAAAAAACATGATTAAAAAATTAACAGGATTCAGTATCAATCTTATCATTATCATTTTCATAATTATTTTTGGCTTTAGAATTCTTGCTGGAGAATTTATCAATTTTTATAATTATATAGGTTCTACTCTTAAATATGGCTCTGGCTTTATGGGTATGCCTTTTCCAGATAATATATGGATGATATTTATGGTTGTTTACGGTTTTAACATCATACAATCTTTTCAGAGTCCTATTGAGGATAAAAACGCTAAGTATCGTTTTGTAATTGCCATCTGGGGAATAGTTAGCCTCCTTTATTTTGTCAACAGAAGTCATCCTTGGAATTTGTTATTTATATCACTTCCATTTTTCCTTTCCTATGGTTGTTTGATTGATTATGCCTTTAGTTATTATCGAAAGAAAATGTCTGAATCTGAACAGGAATTGATGCAGAATAAAATAGCATTTGGTGAATTTTGGCCAATCCTATTGCCCAATTCGTTTGATTTACTAAGACTCTCCCTGATTAGTGTGTTAATCATGCCCTTTATTATTATGTCCCTAATCGCTTGTGTCAAATTTGTCCCCTTAACGATATCGAATTTTCAAAGACCTAAAAGCTATTCGCACATGTCTGCTGTAGCCAGCTTGTCTGAGAGAGTGGCTACATTAGAAAAGCAATTAAGCTAAACGGCGCTTAACCTGCATGATCCAACAGCTATAACCCTTTTGGAGTCTATATCGGTGATCCGAAGTAAAAGCCGTTTAGCTTAAACCGCCCATCAATTCTAATTTCCGATTGGGTTGAGTCATACTATTATCTTGACAAAAACAGAAAAGTATTGTTCTACCCTGAGATAACTTCTATTACAGACGATTCTTTTCAGTCCCGTTTTACTTATGCTCTCAAGAAATTTAATCCAATTGTCACGCTCTGTCCTCTAAAGAGGATTCACATTCCTCGTAGCACTTTTTTAGAATTACTCTATCAGAACAATTATAAACTTCTAGAATCCGCGGTAAATATCACAACTCCCGATTATAAGGGAAGTTGTGATATTTATGTAAAAGATTAGAATTGTAATAGAACCAGAGAATCTTGACAAAATCACATAACCTAAAACCAGCCGAGCGCTTGGCATCGCAATTGTGATCGCAATTGGGTTGACATTGACAATAGTTTATGATAAGAAAGTGGCATCAGTTGTTCACCCCAACCAACCAATGGCTCAAGAAACCCTCCTAATTGCAGCTAACCCACAAGGGATCAAGCTACCACCGACCGAAGATGAACTACCTTCTGATGATGGTATTCCCATGGAAACCCAGCGACACGGACTGCAAATGCAGTTATTAGTCAGACCTCTCTCCCAGTGGTTAAAAACCCAAGGACGAGAAGCGTTTGTGGGGGGCAATATGTTTGTTTACTTTAGCCCCAATCAAGTGCGTAACGAGGATTATCGCGGGCCTGATGTATTTGTCGTTGTGGACGTGCCTCGAAAAGAAAGGAAAAGCTGGGTCGTCTGGGAAGAAGAGAAAGCCCCTGATGTGGTGATTGAGTTGCTTTCTGAGAGTACAGCCAAAAAAGATAAAGAAGAGAAAAAGCTTATCTATCAGAATCGTTTGCGGGTGACAGAATACTTTTGGTATGATCCCTTTGACCCAGAAGATTTAGCGGGACATCGCTTAGAAGGGGGTGTTTATAAATCTTTAAACCCAGATGCTCAAGGCAGGTTCAGCAGCGAAATATTAGGGCTAGTGTTAGTGCGGTGGCAGGGAATTTATGGGTATGAACAAGAGCCGATTACTTGGCTACGTTGGGCAACAGCAGAGGGGCAATTGCTCCCCACCATAGAGGAGTTGGCCGAGCAGGAAAAGCAACGGGCTGAACAGGAAAAGCAACGAGCCGAACGCTTGGCGGCACAATTAAGAGCGCTAGGAGTTGAAGTTGATGATAGTGTATGAAATAATTGCAGGCATTGTCCACCTAGATGTCTATTTGATAATTAATTTAATGCACCTACTTAGTTGCGGGCAGTTTATGAGAGCTTATTAAATATAGGAAGGACTGTTTACGACAATGACACCATCTGCTATTGATTTAACCCCAAAATCACCGCCAATCACCTGGGAAAAACTGCCCGATGATTTTATTCTACCTGACGAACCTGTGGACAACAACCTGCAACCCCTATTAGCAGCAGCTTTACGGGAATCCCTAGAATTAGCAGGACTAATTCTAGAATCGATGCTAATTGCCTCTAATTTTGGCTTGTGTGCTACCGTTAAAACTCAAACAGTTGTCAAAGCACCTGATTGGGTTT
>NZ_JADBSZ010000148.1:0-10080 GCF_020246425.1 Microcystis sp. M079S1 | reverse complement strand
CTTGTGTTGGTGTGGGGTAAAATCGAAACGAGTAGGCTTTTTCCATGTCTCACATTTTAGCATATATTTCGTAAACGATGCTCATATTTAACAGTAAAGCCGTCGTAGAACGACGGGGTTTCAGACCCAAATTTTCGATGAACATTACCATTTAGCCACAGTCACCTTCTTTAACGGTGAAGTGGGAACGGTTTTCGGAGGACAATCGCAATTTGATGTCACCCTAGCGGAATTATTGCGGCAAAAAGCCAAGTTTTAGAGGAGAGCGTTGGGGAGATAATTGCTTTCTCTCCCCAAACAATTGCGATTTTTTAACCAAATCGACCGCTAATATATTCTTTTGTTTTCTCGTGAGTTGGTTCTTGAAACATAATTTTAGTTTGTCCAAACTCCATCAGTTCACCCAAATACATAAAAGCTGTGTAATCAGAAATCCGGGCTGCCTGTTGCATACTGTGGGTGACGATTAAAATGGTAACTTTTTCCTCTAATTTACCAATTAGTTCTTCTATACTATTAGTGGCGATTGGATCGAGAGCGGAAGTGGGTTCATCAAAGAGGATAATTTCAGGATCTGTAACTAAAGCGCGGGCAATACAGAGACGTTGTTGTTGTCCCCCCGATAAATCGTAGGCACTGGTGTTGAGACGATCCTTGACTTCATCCCACAAAGCGGCACCGCGCAAAGCTTCTTCTACTTTATAATCGATAAACTCCCGTTTTTTTTCGCCCCTAACCCGCAAACCGTAGGCGACATTTTCGTAAACAGATTTCGGGAAAGGGTTCGGTTTTTGGAAAACCATACCAATCCGCATCCGCACCTCGATCGGATCGACCTTGTGATCTAAAATATTGACTGTATCGATATAAATGCCCCCTTCGTAGCGATTAGCGGCATAAAGGTCGTGCATTCGATTAAAACAGCGCAAAAGCGTCGTTTTACCGCAGCCAGAGGGGCCAATTAGAGAGGTTACTTGTCTTTCGGGAATGGTGAGATTGATACTTCGCAAAGCGGGTTTATTGGTGCCAGCGTAGTAAAAGTCAAGGTTTCTCACCTCAGCTTTTGGTTGGAATTCTTTGATATTAGACATCATCGACGGAAAAATAGGGTTTACCATTTGATACCTTTGCGGAAACGATAGCGGACATAGATAGCTACAGCGTTCATACCGAGAGTCATCACAATCAACACTGTACCAGCGGCAGCCGCATTGACTTCAAATTCTGGCTCTGGACGAGAAACCCAGTTAAACATCTGGATAGGCATGACTGTAAAGGGTGCTTTCAGCCAATTAAAGTTAATAAAGGGAAAATTTGCTTGTAAAGGAGCATCGGGTAGAAAGGCAATAAATGTGAGCGCACCAATAGTAATCACGGGAGCCGTTTCTCCAATCGCTCTGGAAAGCCCGATGATCACACCAGTTAGGATACTACCGAAGGAGTAGGGAAGAATATGATCGGCGACTACTTGCCATCTACTTGCTCCCACGGCATAGGCCGCTTCCCGGAGACTGTTGGGTATTGCCCGAATTGCCTCTCTGGTGGTGACAATAACCACAGGTAGGATCAGCAAAGCTAGGGTTAAACCAGCGGCAATAATACTTTGTCCGAGATTGAATTGATAGACAAATAAACCGAGGGCGAGTAAACCATAGATAATTGAGGGAACACCCGCTAAATTAGTGACGTTAATCTCAATAATTGCTGAAAGCCAATTTTTCTTACTATATTCTTCCAGATAAATTCCCGCCGCAATACCGAGAGGAATCGCAATCAAAGCTGTTACCAACATCACTAACAAGGTTCCCACCCAAGCGGAAAGAATACCAGCTTCTTCAGGGTGACGACTAGGAAAAGAAGTAAAAAACTGGGGGGTAATGCGCGGCAACCCTGCCATCATCATCTGGGCGATCAGGATAAAGAGAATTAGGGTAGAAACAAAAATAATCAACAACCCTAAGCCAGAAAATACAGTGCTAATCAGCTTGCGCCGTTCAATATTAGCTCTTAAATTCGATAATTGTTCTTTTTCCATGATTAGTAAACCTCTCGATATTTTTTGGCGAGGAAATAACCGATAATATTAAAGATTAAAGTCAAAATGACTAGCATAATACCAGCGGCAAAAATTGATTGATACTCGATCGAACCGTGGGGTAAATCGCCTAAACTAACCTGAACAATATAAGCGGTAATGGTGGCCGCTTCACTAAAGGGATTGAAGGTTAAATTTGGCTGTAATCCTGCGGCGATCGCTACAATCATCGTTTCTCCCACGGCCCGGGAAACTCCTAAAATATAAGCGGCACTAATACCAGAAATAGCGGCAGGCAAAACCACATTTAAAGCAGTTTGTAAACGAGTTGCTCCGGTAGCGTAGGAACCTTCCCGGAGGGTCAAAGGTACGGCACGCATGGCATCTTCACTGATGGAACTAATCAGGGGAATAATCATTAATCCCATGACCAAACCAGCACTGAGCATATTAAATGAAGGTAAGTCAGGCAAAAAAGTTTGTAGGAAAGGGGTGACATTTAAAAAGGCAAAATAACCATAAACTACTGTCGGTATAGCCGCTAATAATTCTAGACAAGGTTTAACCACTTCTCGCAGACGCGGGGGGGCAAATTCACTGAGATAAATAGCGGCAATTGTTCCCAAAGGAATAGCGACAAACATCGCCACGCTCGAAGTGGTTAAGGTTCCCGAAAGTAGCGGTATAATACCATAACGAGGATTGGCAAAAAGCGGACTCCAAACCGTATCAGTTAGGAATTGAATCAGGGGAACTTTCTCGAAAAAATGCACGGATTCTACAATCAAAACCTCCATAATGCCGATAGTGGTGGCAACAGAGGAAAAAGCCGCCAAAAATAGAATAACTTCAATAATAGTTTCTTTGAGGTTGCGAATCTTTTTGGGAGTAGCTGCCTGAATCCAGACACTCTCTGATTTAATTTCTGGTTTAGTCATGCTTTAAATATCTAGTTGCTAGTTTTTTTAATTCAACTCCAAAAACGGGGAAGATAATCGCTTCCCCATTCCATTTATTGGCAGATAAGCAACTATTCTTTAGCTTCTAGCCGGACAATATCTTGGATGGTTAAACCCACCACATCTCGGCCGACGAATACACTCCCTGTTTTATTATTTCTAAAGTTTCTCATTACCGATTGATAGACATTAGCGGGTAAAGGAACATACTTAACTTCCCGGACTAATTTGGGAGCATTATTGATGAAAAATTCGACAAAACTTTTCACCTCTGGACGTTTAGCCGCATTAGCATTAACGTAGATAAAAACAGGACGGGAGAGGGGATTATATTTACCGTTGTTGACATTTTCTGCTGAGGGAGATATGGCTCCTTTGCCGTTATCAATGGCGAGGGCTTTCAGACGACCTTTATTCGCTTCATAATAGGCATAGCCAAAGTAACCTAAAGCGTTACGATCTCTGATAACTCCCTGCACTAGAACGTTATCATCTTCACTGGGGGTAAAGTCGGTGCGACTTTTCTTCGATTCACCGACAATTGCCTCGGTAAAGTAATCGAATGTTCCCGAATCCGCACCTGGTCCGAACAGTTTTAGGTTGGCATTAGGCCATTTAGAATTAACTTGATTCCACTTAGTGATCTTGCCTTGAGCAGCTGGTTCCCACATTTTTTTCAGTTCAGAAACCTTGATGCTATTAAGGGGATTTTGTTTATTGACTACCACTGTTAAAGCATCAAAAGCGATCGGCAATTCTAAGAATTTAACGCCATTTTTAGCGCACAATTGACGCTCAGAATCCTTAATTGGACGAGAAGCATTAGAAATATCCGTTTCACCAGCACAGAATTTTTTAAAACCGCCACCTGTTCCCGAAATACCGACAGTTACCTGTGTCTGACGATTTATCTTTTGAAATTCTTCCGCTACTGCTTCTGTAATTGGGTAAACGGTGCTAGAACCATCAATTTTGATAGTATTGCGGCTTTGGGAATTAACCGCCGGGATGGTGAGAGCTAGGGCCGCTCCTACTGCCGCTAAACCAGCGCTGATTGTCCATCGATTTAGTTTGAATTGGAAATTCTGCATACTCATTTCGCTAATTATTGCTGATTCGGGAATAAAAAAATTAACTCTCAGGTTGGATTATACCTGAAACCCTAAAATTATGATCAATTATTTAGTTAACTTAAGGTTAAGATTTAGCTTGGTTAAATTTAGTTTAATTTTAGGTTAATTAAGCTTAACTTAAACAAATATCTCTCACATTTTTTGTTATTTAAATTAGTTGATGACCACCTTATTCCAAATTAAAGTCAGTCAAAACGCTCAATAATGTAGTTTTATTAGATAATAACCAGAAAAAATCAGAACAAGTTGATTAACTCATTCCGATAATTTATCTCAAAAAGACTAAAGTAATTAACCAAAACGACCGCTAACATAATCTCTAGTGGACTCTTGAGCGGGATTTTGAAAGATAACCTCGGTGCGATCATATTCCACTAAATAACCTACTTTACCGCCTTTTGGGGTCGGTTCAGCATTATAAAAAGCCGTTAAATCAGAAACCCGCGACGCTTGTTGCATATTATGAGTAACAATAACTATAGTATATTGGGTTTTCAATTCGTGAATTAATTCCTCAATTTTTAGGGTAGAAATTGGATCGAGTGCCGCACAGGGTTCATCCATTAAAACAACTTCCGGTTTAACCGCAATAGCGCGGGCAATACATAACCTTTGTTGTTGTCCCCCCGATAAAGCTAAACCACTTTCTTTGAGTTTATCTTTAACATCATCCCAGAGAACGGCTTTTTTTAAAGATTCCTCTACTAATTGATCCATATCGCCGATGTAACCATTTAAGCGCGCCCCAAAAGCGATATTTTCATAGATAGATTTAGGGAAAGGATTCGGTTTCTGAAAAACCATACCAATACGACTGCGTAACCCGATAGGATTAACGGAATTACCATAAATATCTTGACCGCGAAAGGTAACTTTTCCCTCAATTTTGGCACTTTTAACCAGATCATTCATGCGATTAAAACAGCGCAAAACCGTACTTTTCCCGCAGCCAGAAGGACCGATAAAAGCGACCGCTTTTTTCTCAGGAATATCAAGGTTAACATCACGAACAGCGAGATTAGAACCGTAGTAAACATTTAAGTTTTTGGTTCTCAAAACCGCATCGGTAACAACATCGGTACTATACATAATTTTCAAAGGAATAGGTGTTGGGTAAAAGGGAAAAGGGAGAGGAGGAGAGGGAAGAAAAAAGCTGATAACTGATAACTGATAACTGATAACTGGATTTAGCCAAAACGTCCACTAACATAATCTTTAGTTGCTTGTTCTTGAGGATCACCGAAGATTTTGTCCGTATGATCAAACTCGACTAGATAACCAATTTTGCCACCTTTATCGGTGGCTTCAGCGTTATAAAAAGCCGTTAAATCTGCTACTCTTGTGGCTTGTTGCATATTGTGAGTAACAATAATAATCGTGTAACGTTCTTTTAATTCGTGCATTAATTCCTCAACTTTTAAAGTTGAAATCGGATCGAGTGCCGAACAGGGTTCATCCATTAATAATACTTCTGGTTGAGCGGCAATAGCACGAGCAATACATAATCTTTGTTGTTGTCCCCCCGATAGGGAAAAACCGCTTTCTTTCAGTTTATCTTTTACTTCTTCCCAGAGAGCAGCCCGACGCAAGGAAGTTTCTACTAATTCATCCAAATCACCTTTATAACCATTTAAGCGCGCTCCGTAAACCACATTATCATAAATGGATTTGGGAAAAGGATTAGGGCGCTGGAACACCATACCGATGTATTTTCTGACTTCGACCGGATCCACCTCTTGAGAGTAAATATCTTGGTTATGATAAAAAACTTTGCCGTCAATACGAAACCCGTGAATTAAATCATTGAGACGATTAAAACACCTGAGAATGGTACTTTTTCCACAGCCAGAGGGGCCGATAAAAGCTGTGACTTTATTTTTGGGAATATCGATGGAAACGTCTCGTACTGCTCGATAATTACCATAGTAAATATCAGCCTTATCGACCTTTAAAACGGTTCCTGTAGAATGGGTGTTAGAGTTAGTTAGCATAAATTATTTATTTCACTTGAATTTGGCTAATTGAGGAATTGGAAAGATAGGTGGATTTTTACTGAAATATCCCTTTTTGCTTTTTGCTTTTTCCTTGACTTAAGTAGGGAGGCACAATTATTTGTAGGATGGGTTAGCGGTAGCGTAACATGAGCGGGCGTTGGGTTTCATGCTTCAACCCAACCTACGTTCATCTTATATTTAATTCCACCCACCGACTTAATAGGTTTTCTGGCGCGTGGCTAAACGGGATAAAATGTTAGTTACCAACACCAAAAGCACCAGAATTAAAGCACCTGCCCAAGCTAATTGCTGTTGGGGGGCAAAAGGGGCAGTAGCAAAGTTGAAAACTAAGACCGAAAGGGTGGCAATCGGTTCAAAGACACCCCGGGGCCAAAAGTTAGAGAATAATGCCGTAAAAATTAAGGAGGCGGTTTCCCCAGCTGCCCTAGCGATCGCCAGAGTCACACCGGTTAAAATAGCGGGAACTGCGGCAGGAAGGACGATTTTTAGGACGGTTTGGTAGTTATAGGCCCCTAAACCCATGGCCGCCCAGCGGATGTCTTGGGGAACGATTTTTAAAGCCTCATCGGTGGTTCTAATAATAGTCGGTAACATTAACACCGCTAAACCGATCGAACCGGCAAGGGCAGAAAAGCCTAAAAGGGCTGTTCCTTCGCCAAATAAGGGGGCAACTAGCAAACCGTAGGCGAAAACCCCGACAATAATCGAAGGGACACCCGCTAAAACGTTGGTAGCAAAGCGCACACCCTGGGCAAGTTTATTATCACCGCTAAATTCCGAGAGATAAACCGCCGCTAAAACGCCAATGGGAACTGCGATCGCTGTGGCGAGGGCGACGACGATAATTGTCCCTAAAATGGCGTTAGCGATGCCTCCTCCTCCTAACCCCGGCGGTGGCGGTAATTTGGTAAAGAGATTGGCGTTTAAACGGCCCACCCCTTGCACAAAAACGAAGCCTAGGACGGCAAAGAGGGGAATCACGGTGACGGCTAAACATAAACCCGATAGGACGGTCATAATTGTCCCCAATAGCGATCGAGGACTACTCGGTTTCTTTTTGAGATTATTGCCTAAATTCGCACTATCCATATCAGTTATCAGTTATCAGTTATCAGTTATCAGTTATCAGTGAACAGTAAGTAGGTAGGTGTTAAAAGTTGTCAGACACCCCCCTTATCAAGGGGGGATTAAGGGTAGGGTTGATTCATGAATCAACCCTACTATGAATCAAGCCTAGGATTAAGGGGGGATTAAGGGAGGATCGAAGCTAAAATCCATTTTTAATTTAATTATAACCAGCTACTTAAACAGTAATCAGTTATCAGTAATCAGTGAACAGTAATCAGTTATCAGTGATTAGTAAACAGTGAAAAGTGAAAAGACAGCAGTAAACTGCCATTTGATGATGAACACTTAATACACAATGCTCACTTAATACTCAAAACTCAAAACTGATAACTGATAACTGACGAAAGATGGCTTAATACTTAGCTTTGACGCGATTAACGATTAATTCTGCGAAGATATTGACTACTAGGGACAAAACCAAGAGAACAAAACCTGCATACATTAAAGCTGATACTTGCATTCCCGATGCTTCGGCGAATTGGTTAGCCAATAAGGAAGCGATCGTGTTAGCAGGGGCGAGAATAGAGGCACTAATGCGGTTAGAATTGCCGATAATCATCGTTACTGCCATGGTTTCCCCTAAAGCGCGCCCTAAAGCTAACATAATCCCCCCGACAATCCCAGAAAAAGCGGCGGGAATTAATACCCGAAAAATCGTTTCCCAACGGGTGGCCCCCAAACCTAGGGAAGCTTGCCTTAGATCCGGCGGTAAAGCGGCCAAAGAGTCGCGAGAGATAGCGATAATAATCGGCAGGATCATAATTGCTAAAATAACCCCCGCCGGTAACATCCCTGGACCCCCTAAAGGAGTACTAAACAGAGGAATCCAACTAAAATTAGCATTTAGCCAGTTACCAAGGGGTCTGAGTATAGGAATCAGCACGAAAATACCCCATAATCCGTAAACAACACTGGGAATAGCGGCCAAAAGTTGTACGAGAAAAACCAAAATTGTCCGCGCATTTAAGGGAATAAAATCTTCGCTTAAAAAAATGGCTGAACCGATACCGAGGGGAACAGCAATCAGGAGGGCAATCAGAGAACTAACGAGAGTTCCGTAGATAACGGGCAGAACTCCGAATTCTTCGCGACCGCGCACGGGATTCCAAGCACTACTGGTCAAAAATCCCAGACCAAAGGTTTGAATCGCCGGTAAAGCCCGAATAAAAATCACTAGGGCAATTAGGAGCAAAATTACCCCAATGGCGATGGCAAAGGCGGTAGTTAATCCAACAAAGCCTTTATCGAGGATTTTTTCCGATTCTGGACGTTCTTTAAAATTTGAGTCGGGTGAAACTGTGGGCGCACTCATGATTAGGGTTTAAATCCAGCTAGTTTGCGGTAGCTAAGGTCGAAATTGGCCTTTCTCCACTATTATTGTAACTTTGAATACATTTTTTCGGCTACTAATCCACCTTGATTGTGTAATCGGGATAGATGACATCGGCGGCGGCGGCTACTCGTTCCCGGACATTTTTCGGTAGGGGAATATAACCAAGGGCGGCGGACTGTTCCTGTCCCTGATTGAGTCCAAATTCGATCATCGCCTCCATAGCTAAAGCTTTTTGGGGATCGTTGTATTTTTTATAAACCAACATCCAACTATAGGTGACAATGGGGTAGGAATTTTCCCCCGGGGGATCAACGATAAAAGCCCGCAGATTTTCGGGTAATTCCACCGTGGCTAAGGTGGCAGCGGCGTTAGTTTCATTGGGGATAACGAATTGACCGGCTTGGTTTTGTAAAGTGGCCATGGGCAGCTTATTATTTTTAGCGAAACCGTACTCGATATAGCCAATCGAGCCTTGATTTTGTTGAATTAGGGCAGTTACACCTTCATTTCCTCTACCGCCGAGAAATTTACCTTTTTTGGTCGGCCATTGTACGGCTTTTCCTTCACCGATACTTTTTTTCCATTCGGGACTAACGGCGCTTAAAAACTTAGTAAAAACTCCCGTCGTCCCGCTACCGTCTGCCCGGTGAACTACGGTAATTTCTTCATCGGGTAGTTTTAAATCGGGGTTATCGGCGGCGATTTTGGCATCGTTCCAACGGGTAATCGTGCCTAAAAAGATGCCTATATATGCTTCTCTGCTTAGTTTCAGCCCTTCTACTCCGGGCAAATTATAAGCCATAACGATGCTTCCCGCCGTCATCGGTAGCAGTAAAACCCCGCGGCTAACTCTCGCCATATCCTCGTCACTCATGGCCACATCGGAAGCGCCAAAATCGATCGTACCTTGAATAAATTGTTCGACTCCCGCCCCGCTACCGGTAGATTGATAGTTAATTAGCAGTTTAGAAAATAGTTGATTGATGGTGACAAACCAGTTTTGATATAGGGGTGCAGGAAAAGAAGCGCCCGCACCATTGAGGGCGACCTCTCCTTGCAGAGGAACTTGGGCGATCCTATTGCTTCCCTCTCCACTGGTTCCCGCCGTATCGCCGCCACCACAAGCGGTTAAAGTCGCTGTTAAAGTCGCTAGGGATAAGGCTGTTAGTAAATTGGTCTTGTTTCTGCTGGGCATAGGATTAATTTTGATCCGTAAACTGCCTTAAATTTTACGCTAAAACCTACCACGCCTTGGTAAAGAATAGGTTAAGAAGTGAATAAGAAAATATAATGTATTGTCAAGAAAAATTTTCTCGATAACTAGACAAAAATCTCAACTTCTTTTACTATTTATTTTGACTAAACATTAGTTTTAAGTAGGGAGGCACAATTATTTGTAGGATGGGTTAGCGGTAGCGTAACATAATCGGGCGTTGGGTTTCATGCTTCAACCCAACCTACGTTCTTCTTTTACTAT
>NZ_JADBSZ010000147.1:0-24901 GCF_020246425.1 Microcystis sp. M079S1 | reverse complement strand
TTTCCGACTCTACTACTAATTTAATCACACCGATTCCTAAGGAGGGATTGTCTCCGTAGGGCAATTCATCGAGATAAATGCGTCTAACGCTTGATAAATTGAGGATTTCGCCAAAATGTAGCGATTGTTCCCGTTCCACCCGACGATGGGGATAAATGACGACAATTTGCCAGGGGTGAGGTGGTCGATATTGTTTTAGAAACAGGAACAATTCCGCAAAAAGTCGATAGTAGAGGGTGTCGTCCGCTTGGAACTGCACTTCCACTAGGTAGAGGGGTTGCTGAATATCTTCTCTGAGTGGCATAAATAAGCCATCGAGACGGAAAGAGAGTTGTTTCACCTCTTGGGAGGTAAATTGATAGTTTGCTGCTCCAGGCTGCGGTTGTCCGATTAGGTCAAAGAAACTGTCGGGAAAGCGCAGGAAGATTTGGTAAAAGAGACTGTCAGTTTTCACGAGAAATCTCGCTTCTAGGGTTTATTGGCAGTTGCCCAATTGCTTGGCTAAACGGTTAATACTCTAGTATTAATAGGCATTGTATAATTTTTTCCCCTTGCTGTCACCCACAAAAATCTAGGGGACATGGCTCTTTTCCTGTATAATCAAGTCTTAATTTTATGACTTGCCATTATATTTGAGGAAAATCTATGAATTGGACAGAAGGATATGTATCGGAAGTTAACTACACTAGCGGTTTTTACGGCGAGTTAAGTCCCCTAAAATTAGGTTTAGCTACTCTGATTAAATCCATTCAACCCCCCGATTCTAGCCAAGAATTTACCTATTGTGAATTGGCCTGTGGTCAGGGTTTTACCACGAATATTCTAGCCGCTACCTATCCCCACGCCCAATTTTATGCCAATGATTTCAATCCCAGTCATATCGCCACGGCCAGAGATTTAGCCACCAAGGCGGGAATGAAGAATATTCTTTTCTTTGATGATAGTTTTGAGGAATTTTTAGAGCGAGATTTACCTCAATTTGATTTCATCAGTCTGCACGGAATTTATAGCTGGATTAGTGCCAGAAATCGCCAAGCAATAGTTAATTTTATTCGCCGCAATCTCAAGGTGGGGGGATTAGTTTATATCTCCTATAATGCTCTTCCGGGTTGGTCGGCGGCAATGCCGATGCAAGCTTTAATGTTGCGCCATGGTCAACACAGTTCCGAGTCAATTTTAACCCGCATTGAACAGGCACTTAATTTTACAGGAGAATTATTAGAAGCTAATGCTAGTTATTTTGCCCAAAATCCAATTTTAAAAAGTCGTTACGAGCGCCTGAAGGAACAAAATCGTTATTATTTAGCTCACGAGTATTTTAATCAGGAATGGAATTCTTTTTACTTCGATGAAGTCGCCAAAGAATTAGAGGATGCGAAACTTAAATATGTGGGTTCTGCTCATATTAATGACCATATTGATACGGTCAATCTCTCCCGGGCAGCCCAAGAAAAATTAGCAAAAATCAGCGACCCAATCTATCGGGAAGTGGTGCGAGATTTCTTTGTTAATACCCAATTCCGCCGTGATATTTTTAGTCGAGGCTCCTTAGGTTTAACCCCCCAAGAACAGGTTAAACAACTACAAGAAACCCGATTTGCCATGATTGTTAATCCCGCAAATATCAAGTTCGAGCAGCAGTTCCCCGTGGGAGAAGTTAAGTTACAGGAGGCAGTTTATCAGCCAATTTGTCAGGTTTTGGCGGAATCTCCCCAAACTTTACTGCAACTGCAAAATCACCCCAAAACCTCAAACAATAGCCTGAATAGTCTTTACCAAGCTCTCATGATTTTAACCGGCATTGGCTATATTCATCCTGCTGTGGATGAGCAAACTTGCCAAGAACGGAAACCATCTACTAATGCTTTTAATAATGCAGTGAAAACCAAGGCTATTCACAGTGAGGAATTGAGCTTTTTAGCTTCTCCTTTGATTGGGACTGGAGTAGCGGTCAATCGTTTAGAACAATTATTCCTCTTGGCTAAATCCTATAACCAAGATGCAGTACAATTTGTTTGGAAAAATTTGGCAAGTCAAGGCAAAAAAGTGGTTAAAGATGGGAAAACGTTGGAAACAGAGGAGGAAAATATTGCTCATCTGAAAACAGTGTACGAGGAGTTTAGTCAAGGACGTTTACTAACATTGCAAAAACTAGGTATTGAGTAAATAAGCTAAGATGTATTTAAACCGCTTATTCTTAGATTAGCCGAATCTCCCCCAATCCCTTTACCGTTGCCTTTTGCCTCGTCTCAACAAGCAATTTAAATTACGAACAGCTTATTGAGTAAATACTAAGTAGGGTCTGCTGAAAAAGTTTGTTGGTGGGGTCAGGAGCCAGTCGTCAGGAGTCGGGGGTCAGGAGCCAGTGGACATTTTATTTATTCTCCCAACTCCGGCGCTCCCTTCTCCCCAAATCAAACCAGTATTGCCAGCAAGGGAATTATCGCTACTATCGCTGGTGAGCAACCCGGTCCAGTGTTAGCCATTCGCACCGATATGAATGAATGCTCTCCCCATAGATAGGGTTTGCTGAAAAAGTTTTTCCTGGGGGTAGGGTGTGGGGTGTAGGGTTTTACCGATTTTGAGGGGGTCAATTACCTAATTTTCAGGGAAAAAGTCCCTGAATTTTCCCCCCGACCACTGCAAGGGCTGGCACTTTTTGAGGGGAAAAAAGTCTAAAAGTCTTATACAACAAGGTTTTTAGATTTATTCAGCAAACCCTAGATAAGGAAAATCAGGTTCCCTATCGTTCTCAACATCCCCGTCCAATGCACGCTTGCGGTGATAATGGTGACACAGCGATCACTCTTGGTACGGCATCTATACAACACAAGATAAGCATCTTGTCAAGGGGTATGTAAAAATTATTTACCAATCGGCGGAAGAAGGGCCGGGCGGTGCTACAGCGATGATTGCGGCGGTAGTCCTGAAAAATCGGGATATGAAGTCAAATATTAGCTATTTTGCCCCCTATTCACCGATAATAGCAAGTCTGACAATTTATCTCAGCCTCACCTGGCCACGGCAGAACCCTCGTAGAAGTTGGACAAGGGGCAAACTTTGATAGGGAATAACTGAATAGGCCGCAAGCTTGTTAGAGTATTGGGAGTAATTTTGAGCAAGCGATGATACTACAGCCTTTCCTTTCTTCCGCTTGGAGTCCTAATCTTCCCCTGTTAGCCTCGGCAGCTACGGCCGAAACTGCCGATAGTGCCTTAGTTTTAGCCTGCGTGCTGCTGAGTTTGACCGTTATTTATTTCGCCTGTAAACTGGGGGGGGAAATATGCGTGCGATTCAACTTGCCTCCCGTGTTAGGAGAATTAGTCGGTGGCGTGATCATCGGGGTTTCTGCCCTAAAATTACTGGTTTTTCCGGAAGGAGGCGCGGGATTCGAGGATTCTCTCCTCATTCATTTCCTACAATCCACTTCCCCCCTCACCCTGGAGCAATCTCCCGCCGTTTTTAGTGCTGCCAGTGAGGTGATTTCCGTCCTCTCGGAATTGGGGGTAATTATCCTGCTGTTCGAGATCGGTTTAGAGTCAGACTTGCAGGAATTAATTCGCGTCGGTCCGCAGGCAGCCGTCGTCGCAGTGGTGGGGGTTGCGGTTCCTTTTTTGGTGGGTACTTTGGGTTTAATCTATATTTTCCATCTGGCCACCATTCCCGCTATTTTTGCCGGGGCAGCTTTAACAGCTACCAGTATCGGCATTACCGCCAAGGTTTTAGCAGAAATAGGGCAGTTATCGGCGAAAGAAGGTCAAATTATTATCGGGGCAGCGGTTCTCGATGATATTCTCGGTATTATCATCCTCGCTGTCGTTGCTTCTTTGGTGAAGACCGGAGAAGTGCAAATTAGCAAAGTAATTTATCTAGTTATTAGTTCCAGCACTTTTGTGGTGGGGGCGATCCTGATCGGTCGTTTTTTAAGCCCCTTTTACGTTCAATTAGTTAATAGCATGAAAACTAGGGGACAATTGCTCTTAGTTTCCCTAATTTTCGCTTTTATTCTTGCCTATATTGCCCAAGTTATCCAATTAGAAGCGATTCTCGGTTCCTTTGCCGCGGGCCTAGTCCTAGGGGAAACGGAAAAGCGATCGGAATTGGCAGAACAAGTGTTCCCGATCGCCGATTTATTTGTACCGATATTTTTCGTCTGTGTGGGGGCAAAAACCGATTTAATTGTCCTTAATCCCGCTATTCCCAGCAATCGAGAAGGATTAGTCTTGGCCGCTTTCCTAATTGTCGTCGCTATTTTTGGTAAAGTGTTGACGGGGTTAGCCGTTTTCAGTAAGGAAAAACTCAATCGCTTGGCGATCGGAGTTGGCATGATTCCCCGGGGTGAAGTGGGTTTAGTCTTTGCCGGAGTCGGGGCTGCTAGTGGCGCTTTATCCCCCGCTGCCGATGCGGCGATTATTATGATGGTGATCTTGACTACCTTTATCGCTCCGCCCCTATTAAGGTTAGTATTTAAAGAACCCATCGCCAGCCCTCAATCAGTGAGCAGTGAGCAGTGAGCAGTTACCAGTGGAAGTGTATAAGTTACCAGTATTTAAGTGGCACTAACAGTGCCGTCTTTTCACTGATTACTGATTACTGATTACTGATAACCGATCAGAAACATAGCAGACCATCTCAACGTCCCATAAGCTTGTTTTTATTGATAGTTATTCTCAGAGCATTAAAGGAGCTATGGATGGCTAAAAATCGACAAAATCGTCCATTTTTACCGACAAAAGGTAATTGATAACTGAGCAACGGGAGCATCGATCGTGAGATTTCATTGGTTATTCCTAAGCGCATTAACTTGGTTGCTGGTGGCGGCCCCTGCTTGGGCAGGCAAGCTCGTCTTTTGGCGATTCGACACCAATGAGAATCGTCTCGTCTTCACCACCGACAATCGAGTGCAACCGCGAGCGCAAATGATCACTAACCCCACCAGGATCGTGATCGATCTGCCCGGGATCAAGTTAGGGCAACCCAATATTAACCGGCCCATTGGCAATATCGTCAGAAGTGTCCGTATTGGTCAATTTGATGCGGAAACTACCCGTTTAGTGATTGAATTGGCCCCCGGCTACACCTTTGATCCTCAACAGGTAAAAATTCGCGGAATTTCGCCCACCCAATGGACAGTGGAATTGCCAGAACCCCAACCGATTAGGGAGGAAACGCAACCACCCGTCACCCCTGACCCCACACCTCCCCCCGATCGCGGTTCCACCCGTCCCACTCCCCCACCTCCAGTTAGCCAGACGGAGAACAACGATGATTTTCAGGTCACTCGCAATGGTCTTTTTGTCCGTTTAGAGCAAAATGGTGATGAGCGATCGATCCGCAGTCAACGCAGCCGCGACGGCAAAAAAATCGAATTTGAATTACCCGGGGCCACTTTACCCGGTAGTCTCACCGGTCAAACTATCCCTGTCAATCGCTATGGGGTCGGCGATATTCAATTCAGTCAGACTGCCAATCAACGGGCCAAGATTTCCCTAAGCGTTAATAAAGATAGCCCCGATTGGCAAGCTCTCTATAGTCGTTTTGGTGGCTTGGTTTTACTGCCCAGGGGTGGTCTGGGTTCCGTGGATAATATCTCCTCACCTCCCCCCACTAACGCCACTAATCCCACTCCCCGTCCCAATAATCCCCCCGCGAAAACTGCCAATAATCCCCCTTCTAGCAGTCGTTTGGCCACGATCTCCTCGATCGATCTGGCAGGTAATAACGATCGCCTCTTAATTCGCGCGGATTTACCCCTAAAAGCTAACGGCATTGTTAACCGGGATGGTGTCTATGAACTACGCATCGAAAATGCTAAGTTAGCCGACTCTTTTCGCGGTCCGCGCTTCGGTCGCCATAGTCCCATCTATCAATTGCGGGTACGTCAGGAAAGTGTCAATAAGGTGCTGATTTTGGTACAGACGGCTGCGGGTTTTCAACTGGGACAATTAACTCAAACGGGCAATCAAACCCTAGCCCTAGAATTGCTTTCCTCCCCCAATTCTAGCCCCGTTTCTCAGGTTCCTGACTCCACCACTATACCTGTCCCTTTACCCCCAGATACGGGGCAATTTAACCCACCTCCGCGCCCCTCTAACCCCACTCCTAATCCCCCCCAACAACGCAATAGCCGCTTTCTGGTGGTGATCGATCCGGGCCACGGTGGTAAGGATCCGGGGGCGATCGGAATTGGTGGCCTTCAGGAAAAAAACGTAATTCTGCCCATTTCCCTAGAAGTTACCCGCATCCTGCAACAACAGGGCATCGATGTGCGTCTAACTAGAGATAGCGATTTTTTTGTCACCCTGCAAGGGCGCACGGATCTGGCTAACCGGATCGATGCCGATCTATTTGTCAGTATCCACGCTAACTCTATGGGGAAAGCACGACCGGATGTCAACGGATTGGAGGTGTATTACTTCGGTGATCGCCGTTTATCGGACACCATCCATCGCAATATTGTCCGCAGTGTCGATATGCGCGATCGGGGGGTGCGTCGGGCCCGTTTCTATGTGCTGAGAACCTCGAAAATGCCCTCTACCCTCGTGGAAGTGGGTTTCGTTACTGGCGCTGAGGATGCTGCTAAATTAGCCAATGTCAACTTTCAACGACAAATGGCGGCTGCGATCGCCAGGGGGATTATCGAATATATTCAACGAAATCTCCGTTAATGATTAAATGATTGGAGCATTAGTTTACCAATCAAAAAATCCGTGTTTTAATATCATCAAATAAAGCTATTTTAGATCAGCGTTTTCCTCGATATCTATGAGAGAATCACAACTTAGTCCGATTGGTGTGTTTGATAGTGGTGTGGGTGGACTGACCGTTTTAAGGGAGTTGTATCGACAACTGCCCCAAGAATCGATTCTCTATTTCGCTGATACCGCTAGACTTCCCTACGGAACCCGTTCTAAAGGGGAAATTATCGAATTTGTCCGGGAAATTCTCACTTGGATGGGCGAGCGCCGGGTGAAAATGGTGATTATGGCCTGTAATACCAGTTCCGCCTTGGCTTTAGAAGAAGTACGGGCCGAATTTAAAGATTTACCGATTTTGGGGGTAATTTTACCCGGGGCAAAAACTGCCGTTAAACAAGGAAAGCGCATTGGTGTTATTTCTACCCCGGCTACAGCTAAAAGTAATGCCTATAAACAGGCGATTCAAGAAATCGATCCTACTGCCCAAGTTTGGCAAATTCCCTGTCCTGAATTTGTCCCTTTGATCGAGGCTAACCGCATTTTTGACCCCTACACCACGCAAGTGGCCAGGGAATATCTTCAGCCTTTACTCGCAGAAAATATTGATACTCTGGTCTATGGTTGTACCCATTATCGCCATCTTTCCCCGGTTTTACGTCGTCTTTTACCTAGTTCCGTGCGCTTGGTAGATCCCGCCGCTTCCGTTGTGCGAGCGGCGGAAAAAGAGCTAGAATTATTAGGTCTAAAAAATCCCGAAACACCCCTACCTACTAACTTCGCAGTTAGCGGTGATCCTGACACTTTTGCTCGTTTATCTCGTCAATGGCTAGGTTTTTCTCCCAGGGTAGAAAAGGTTTATTTACCCGTGCCTGTTTTATAACCGTTAGCCTTTTTCAGTGAGCAGTAATCAGTTAGAAAAGGCAGAAGGCAAAAGGCAAAAGGCAAAAGGAAACCAGAGCCTTGCCCCCATCTCCTGACGACCGACTCCTATCTCCCCACTGATAACTGATCACTGATAACTGATCACTGATTAGGAGTTGATTTTAGCTTTTTTTGCGATCGCTAGTAAGAGATAGATCACCAGTAGATACACCATTGGTAACACTAAGGTCATGGTAGGCATTGTTTGATTAGGGAGGAGAGAAGATAGTTAAAATTAGGTAGGCTCGATCTTTCCCCTTTGATCATTGAATGACTAGCGACAAGAAAACAGGCCAAATCTGCAAACAGATCGAGCTTATCCGTCAGTCACTCTGCCAAGGGACTAGGATTGAGTTGGACAGGTAATCGTCTTCAACTCCATTCTTCGCACCAGAAACCGACGAGAAAAAATTCCTCATCTTAACAATTACTAGGTGAGAACTGGGGGTTAATTTCTTGCAACTGCCACTATCAACTTAACATAAGTTGTTAAGGACTGGGAAAAAAATTTTTTAATATCATTTTTCAAAAGTAATGGCAGAGATGGTTAATTTTCCTCACCCCCAACCCTTCTCCCCTTCTGGGAGAGGGGATTAGGATACCTGCCAGGAATAAAGAAAAATGATATAAGAAACCCAACAAAAAGCAATGAGATGAGGGGAATAGCGAGTGCCGATTCAGACGGATTTAGGTGTTGGGTGTTGGGTTTCGCTTTCCCTGGGAATTGAGAGGTTTTCTTTAACATATTTATTCGCTACGGACTACTAATTAACTAGAAATTTGGGAAAAGATTAATAAAGGGTTTTTTATTTTTCCAGCGATAGGTATTAAAATCTCGATTATCAATTGATAAGATACGTCCATTTCCTAACTCTTATGCTAAGATAACTAGGGAGGCATCGGCTAAGTACATTGGCAGACTTTGATATTGTTTCATAAGGTCTTGAATTCTTTCTAGATGAGTATTTTCAAGGTGAAATAATAGAAATTTTTGGGGATGTCTCTCAAATACGTTCATTAATTTTATTTGTTTTTCAACTCCTGTATAGAGATTTGGAGAACGTTGTAAAAGAAGATGACAACTTTCTGTTAAAACACACCAAGTTGTAATGAGGGTTTGAGAAGAATACTGTGCTAAGGTTTGCTGTGCTATTAGATGATATTGATCTTTATTGTTAAATAAAGCCACCCAGAACCCAGTATCAACGATGATCATATTTAGCTTTTAATCCTTCTTTGAGAACAGATTTATAATTAGTAGAAAGGTTTGATTCTGCACTAATACAACCGATTAATCCAGATTCTTTTAAAATGTCTAGGGTACTTTGAGCTTCAGGGTTTATTTTTGCTGCAATCTCTGGATTTTTTGCCAAAGAATAGCGTTTTTTTAATAACTCAATAAAATCAATCAGTAAGTTTTGTGCTTCTTCAGGTAATTCCTTAATATCTTGTTGAATTTGTTCTAAGTTAATCATTAATTTTCCTCCGTTAAGGTTTTTAAATAGGCTGCTAATCTTTAAGCCACATAACCAATAATTTTGACTTCTGCTCCTTTATTAACAGGAATAGAATTACCGTCGGTTGGGTTGACGCAAGGAAACCCAACACACAATTAAATAACCAACTAAAATAATCTATACTAAGCCAATAAAGCCTGTTTTATTGGCTTTCCTGCCTCCTATTGACAGTAGGCTAAAACTAATAATTAATATCATCGTCGCAATCACTCGTGGACTGGAGACAACAACTGATTATTTTTACCCGTTACCCGGAATTGGGGAAAGTAAAAACCCGTATGATTCCAGCTTTGGCAGCCAAGGGAGCCGAAGAATTACACCGCAAACTGGCCGAATATACTCTCAGTAAATTAGCGGGTTTGAGTAATTTTCTCTCTCTGATCATTTACTACCATGGCGGCAGCGAGGAAAAAATGCGTACTTGGTTAGGTGAGCATTATTGCTATCATTCTCAACGGGGAAAAGACTTAACAGATTTGTATGAACAGGTGATTGCAGGGAGTCAACGAGAACAAGTTTGTTATCGTAACTCGTTAATCCTTCTCGGCAATTGTTATGATTTCTTGGAGCAGCTTGAAAAATCGATCTTCTATGTTCAGCAACAGCACAACATCAGTGAAGAAATCTGCACTCGGCAAGGGGCAGTATGAAAATGGGATCACTTATTTAGATTTCAGATGCTATATGGTAAAATTTGCATAATTCAGTAAGATTAGTATTATCCTATATTATTTCAACTCAACTTCCTATGAGTAACAAATCTACGATTAAATTGCTGATCGCTTTTAACGATCCTAACCTGGAGCCTGAAGAACGCGACGAACAGGCCCAAGTATTACTGACAGAACTAGAACAGGCAGATGAAGTTGAATCGGTTAAACGCATTCTTGATCCCAATCCCCCTGAAGGTAATAAGTCGTTGGGCGGTTTTTTGGGAGGAATGTTACTGGCCGAAGTTAACCCCGCTAATGGGAAAAAGTTGTTAGGGTTTCTGGGCGATCGCCTGGGAGGTAAACCGATAGAATTGTCGGTAGAGGCCAATGGTCGCAAGTTGACGGTTAAAGCTCACAGTCGAGAAGAATTGGAAATGGCTATTAAAGCGGCTCAAGACTTTATCTCAGGTTAAAGAAGGTATTATGGCAAAATTTGCTTTGTTAATTGGTGTGAGCGAGTATTCCGAAGGATTGCGCCCAATTTCTAGTGCCATTCTAGACGTTGAAGCAATGCGCCGAGTATTAGAGCATCCAGACATGGGAGCCTTTGATCAGGTTACAGTTTTGCCTAACCCAGACAAAGGGAGCATGGAAAAAGCAGTTGAGGATTTATTTGCTAATCGACAGCGAGATGATTTGGTGCTTTTATATTTTTCTGGGCATGGACTTAAAGCCCAAAATGCTAGATTTTTTCTGAGTACAAGAGACACTGGGCGTGATCAGAATGGAGATTTTCGTCGTGCAACAGCTTTAGCGGCAACTAAACTTCAAGAGTACATCACAGATAGTCGTTCCCAAAGGCAGATAATTATTCTCGACTGCTGTTTTAGCGGAGCATTAGTTCTGGGAATGCCAATCAAAGGGGAATTTAACATTCAAGAGGAATTAGGAGGTAAAGGAAGGGCGATTTTAACCTCTTCTAGTCCAATTGAATATTCTTTTGAGTCGGAAGATAAAGATTTGTCCATCTATACAAAATATCTAGTTGAAGGAATTGAAACTGGTGCAGCAGATAAGGATGGTGATCAATTAATTTCTGTTAATGAATTGCATGAGTATGCCAGCGAACGAGTAAAGGAAGCTGCCCCGGCAATGACTCCCAAATTTTATCTTTCTCTTGAAGGAGAGGATACTATTTATTTGGCCAGATCTCCTCTTGCTGCTAATGATCCTAAATTTATTTATCGTAAAATAGTTGAGGATATTATTAAAAAGTGGAATGATGAGGATATTAAAGATTATTGTTTTAAGGAGGAAGACTTTTCTGCTGCAGATAGGGCAGTTTTGGATGCAACAATAGATCAATTAAATCTCTCACCAGATGAAGCCAGAACGATTGAAACAGAAGTTCTTAACCCACTGCTACGGCGAAGAGACAATATTAAGAAATATAGGAATGCGTTTCGGAAAATAATAGCTGCTGCTAATCATACTCCATTGAGCAGCAGAGATAGAGAGAGTTTAAAGAAACTGCAAATTATCTATGGACTCAGGGATGAGGATATTCAGTTCATTGAGAAAAAAGTGAAAGCTTCTTTAATGGAAAAAATTTTGCATTCTATAAAAACTTTAAAGCCCCAAAATTTCAAATTAAATCTGCCAGTTAGCATAGGAATAGCATCAATAGCAGTTGTAAGTTTATTTGCCATTTATCGCCCTGATAATTGTCCAAAACAAACGGGAGACTTTATTAGTGAAGGAGAAGAAGTTCTTAATTACTCTCAATCGTTTAACAAGAAGAAAGGTACAGAATATTTTGCACAGTGTGATTATCAAAAAGCCCTGTTAAGATTTAAGGACGCATGGCAACAGGATAGGCTAGATCCAGAAACGTTAATTTACTTAAATAATGCTTTACTAGAAGCCAATAAAATGCCATATTACACGATTGCTGTTGCTGTTAGTATTCCCAAAAATCAAAATGACTTTAATGATGATGATGGTGATAGTCGAGCAAATGAAATGTTACGAGGAGTAGCGCAATTACAAACAAAAATTAATCTGGGACTTTTAAATGACAATGATCCATTCCTCAAGTATTTTCCAGATCAAAATTTTATCAACAAAAAAGCGATTAATGGTAAGGGATTAAAAGTTGTCATTACTAATGATGAAAATGACGAATTACTAGCCCAAAAGACAGCAAAATCTCTTTCCCAGCGTCCTGAAATTTTAGTGGTTGTTGGTCACTATCCCAGTGAAATGACTGTGGCAACGGTGGATATTTATAAGGAAAATGATTTAGTTTTGATTTCTCCCGGATCAACGACTAGCGAGCTTACTAAATACCCCAGAAAAAATTTCCTGCGAACTGTTTTTTCCAGCGATCAACAATCTCCTGCCATTGCAAAATTTTTGCAAGAAAAGTCTATTAAAAAAGTGGTAGGCTTTTATAGTGAAGGAAGTCCATTTAGTGAATCTTTTTTTAATAGTTTTAAAACTATTTTTACACGCCCTCCATTCTCTGGAACTGTAGTAAAATTAGATGAATTTGATCTGGGAAATAATTTTAATGAAAAAGAAGCCATCCAAGAGTTACGACGACAGAAAGAAGAAAAAATAACAGAAACAATAGGGCTTGTACTATTCCCAAAAGCAATTGGCGATGCTCAAGGCGATGCAATTAGACTTATAAAACTTAATAATAGTCAAAATTGGGTTATCGGATCATGGGGGCTTCGTAGTTCTCGTACCTTAGAACAAATTGACAACCTACAACCTTTTCAAAAGTTTGTTATTGCGGTTCCTTGGGATTCTTTAACCAGTCCTAACAAAAATTTTCTTAAGGATGCCAAAATTTTATGGACTACAACTTCTGTTAATGCAATAACAGCCCTATCCTATGATGCAACGCTTGCTCTAACAAAAGCTCTAGAAAAGGAAAATACTCCCACACGAATTAATATCCGTGAACAATTAAAGTCTCCTGATTTTCTTGTCACTAAAGGTGCAACTGGGACAATTAAATTCGATGAAAATGGCGATCGCAAAAAATTTGATGAAAATGGTGAACCCCAAAATCCCTCCGTAGAATTTGTTCACATTGTGGAGTGTCGGACACTAAGTTCAGATTTTGCTTTTGTCCCAATCAAATATCCTACTGCTAAAGATGCCGGTTTATCCTGTTTAAACTCACCTAAAAAGCCTAGTCCCTAGCTAATCAGGGTTGGCTGAAAAAGTCTGAAATGCCGCTAGGAAAAAGGTTTCGACTCAATCAAGCGATCGCCCCTCTTGTAGGTTGGGTTGAGGAACGAAACCCAACACAGAATTAGATAACCAACTAAAATAATCTATACTAAGCCAATAAAGCCTGTTTTATTAGCTTTCCTGCCTCCTATCGACAGTAGGCTAAAACTAATAAGTGGGTGGGTGGAATTAAATATAAGATGAACGTAGGTTGGGTTGAAGCATGAAACCCAACGCCTGCATGGGTTACGCTACCGCTAACCCATCCTACAAATAATTTTGCCTCCCTACTTAATTAATATCATCGTCGCAATCACTCGTGGACTGGAGACAACAACTGATTATTTTTACCCGTTATCCGGAATCGGGGAAAGTAAAAACCCGTATGATTCCGGCCTTGGCAGCCAAGGGAGCCGAAGAATTACACCGAAAACTGGCCGAATATACCCTCAGTAAATTAGCGGGTTTGAGGAGTTTTCTCTCCCTGATCATTTACTACCATGGCGGCAGCGAGGAAAAAATGCGTACTTGGTTAGGTGAGCATTATTCTTATCATTCTCAACGGGGAAAAGACTTAGGAGAAAAGATGCAAAATGCTTTTGCCGATGGTTTTGCTCAAGGGATGACAGCGATCGCTATTATTGGCACAGATTGCCCAGAAATCGGGGAAAAAGAGATTTTAGCAGCCTTTGAAGCCCTAAAAACCCACGATATGGTTTTAGGGGCGGCGTTAGATGGAGGATACTACCTAATTGCTTTAAAACAGGTCTTTCCAGAGCTTTTTGACGGTATTCCCTGGGGAACGGGGGAAGTCTTGGCAAAAACTCAGACAATCGCCGCTAAACTGGCTTTAAAGACCGCTTATCTGCCTAAATTAGCCGATATTGATCGCCCGGAAGACCTGCCCATCTTAAAAAATTATCTGCCGGAATTAAGGTTGAACGATGACGGGGGTTCCCATGCGGACTAAATCAAACAACACTTTCACATCCCGATTCCGCATCCGCACACAACCATGGGAAGCGGCGCTACCGAGGGAATTTTCTGCGGGGGTGCCATGAAAACCGATGGAATTTTTGCCGTCACTCCAAAAACCGATCCATCTTTCCCCTAGGGGACTATTGGGACCGGGGGTGCTGACTTTTCCTGTCCAGGGACTTTTCCAGACGGGATTGCGAACTAATTCCCGCACTTCAAATTTACCTGTGGGGGTTTCCCAGCCTTTTTTGCCGACGGCGACGGTAAATTGTGCTAAAACTTGCTTATCTTGATAAACGTAAACTTTTCTCTCTTTCAGTTTTAGGACCAGATGGGTAGCGAGAGTTTGATTGGCTGCGGTATTCGGGGTGACGGTGCTGATTTGGTTAGCTTGGGCCGGATATAGGGGTAAACAAGTTAATCCTAATCCGATGATTAAGAGGGTCAAATTTCGTTTGAACGCCATTGTTCCCACACTCCTCAATTGCGATAGCGATCATTTTTAAGGATAGCAAATAGGGAACTTTTTGGAAGCTCAAGCCGCTTATACTGTGCCAGTTTTAGCTTCGTACTGCCGACAACCTTCACAGGGACCTGTGGGATTAACCGCACAACGCAAATGGGGGGAATAGGCATTAAAACGACAACTAAGATCACCGATCAAGGCCGGTTTATTTTCTGTCTCTAGAGGGATTGACAAAAAATCACTGGCCATCACCGTGCTGTATTCGTGACGATAGCGAATCCCTCTCAAACGGTTGCTTAATCTCTGTTGGGATCGGTTAATTAACCAGAGACTAACCAGAGAGGGAAAGAGGGCAAGGATAAAAACAAAGGTTATCCTGATCACGATTTTAGTTTAGGCGATCACCAGTGATGCTAACTTATTATTGAGGCCGGCGCTAGAAATTAGGCCATAACCAGGGAAGACTTAAGGGGTTCTTCCTTTTTGCTTTCATAAACTGCCGCAGGACCGGGGAATCCTCTGGTTAGTTCCCGCACTTTAATCTCACCTGCTTGCAGGGATTTGGTCAAAATTTCCATGGCAACCACGGGTTTACCGGCACCACAGAAGAATAAATCGGCGGCGAAATAGCCGTGTTCAGGCCAGGTGTGGATCGCGATATGAGATTCAGCTAAAGTCGCCGTCGCGGTAACTCCGTGGGGACTGAACTGGTGGACACACAAATCGATCAGCGTTGCTTCTCCTGCCGTAATTCCATCGAGGATAGCGCGACGAATGCGCTCGGGATCGTTGAGGAGGTCAGCAGGTACTTGCCAAGCATCGACAATCAAATGGGTTCCCAGTTTGGTCATTTTTTTTTCAATACTCCCTATCGAAAAACCTTCACAGATTTACCAGCATAACACAATTTTTCTAACTTGTGCAAAAAATATCTGGTTTTTCTCGGTTACTTTTTCTAAAAAACTGAGACAGGGTGGGGGAGAAGGGTGTGGGGTGTGGGGTGTGGGGTGTTGGGAAAAGCGCAAGGGACTAATTTTATCTAGGAGGGGGGACGGGATTAGTGGGGACGGTGGGACTGGGAGAAGCGGCAGGAATGGGGGGATTTTCGGGTTTACGGACTTGGGGAACGGGTAACAGATAGAAAAGTAGGGCGCAAGCGACAAGACTGCCTAATCCTGCCAAAAAAGGTACTGTTCGACCGGCCGCCGATTCATTCACCTTATGGTAGCGACGGGAAACTGGCTGTAATTTTAGGGTTAGGTCAGGTAAAGTGCGAGTATCGGCAAAAAATTGGTCAATCGCTTCTATTAAATCGAATAACTGCACGGTACTGATTTCTATCTTGACTGGACTTTCCGGGATATTCAAGTCCGTTGATGGATACCAAACCAGACGATGGAGATTCTGGTCAATCTTTTCTAGGTACACATGATCTGGTTCATGGACGGGGTCTTGGGGATGACGAACACCACTCAAAAATTCTTGGGCATACTGACTGACCGCTTGTACCAAATTTTCCAAGAAAACCCGACCACCTTGCAGGACTTTATTGGCCCCGATTAACCGACATTCTACGTTAGTCAAAATTGAGAGTAAAGGTCGGTTATCACCGGGGTTAGCTGGGGCGAAATCATCGCCGAAACCATCGAGAATCAGGGTACAATTGGGCAGGCTATACTGTCTTCTCATTTTTACACTATCTCCCCATCAAATAAACTAATCCAAAACCGCTGCATTCCCGTCGTACCAGTACAAAATAATAACTGATCGAGGAGGGATAAAGCCAGTTCATTTAAAGCATTTTCATCGGCTAGATAAACCGATACTTTGGCCCGGCGGGGGTTCATGCGACTGCGAAAATTGGAGCGAAATCTTTCTAGGTATTCTGATAAAAGAAAATTATTATCCACGGGTAAACCCTTTGATTCCATCTGTTGCCGCGCTAACAGTAATTGTCGGATGGATATAGCTAGGGGTTTGGCCCGATAACTGGCAATGATAACTAAAGCTTTTGCTTGGTCAAGGGTGAGACGGTCGAGGGTGTAGGAAATTCGCCAGGGATTGGTACAGCGTAAGCGCCAGAAAATAATCCGGTTTTTGACAATTTTATCGAGTCCTAGTTCTTTAGAGAGGGCTAACAGGGCCTCCCCGGCACCGACTTCTAAGGATTCCAACGCTAATAGCATTAAATCGATATGCTGTTGGAGATGTAGGGCGCATTGCTGACTGGCAATCGGAAAATCGGGTAAAACGCTTAAAATAACCGGTTTTTCTGGGGCTGATGTTGTAGATTCGGGCGTTAGGCTAGTAGAGGTCATGATATAGGAGAACTAAAACACAAGGGCGATCGAGTCAGGGTATTGTAAATTGTATTGTATAGATAGCTGTCCCCCATTTTACGAGACACGGAAACCGAATGGATCTGAAATCACTTATTCGCGATATTCCCGACTTTCCCAAACCGGGTATTGTCTTCCGCGATATTACTACCCTACTCAATCATCCCCAAGGATTACGTTACACGATCGATACCCTAACGGCAAAGTGTCGCGATTACGGTTTATCCCCCGATTACATTGTCGGTATGGAATCCAGGGGTTTTCTCTTTGGTGTTCCTTTAGCATACCAATTAGAAGCGGGATTTATTCCCGTCCGGAAACCGGGCAAATTACCCGCCGCCGTTCATAGTATCGAGTATGATTTGGAATACGGAAGCGATAGCCTGGAAATTCATCAGGACGCGGTGGCATCCCATCATAAAGTCCTAATTGTCGATGATTTAATCGCGACGGGAGGGACGGCGAAAGCGACGGCCGGTTTATTAGAAAAAATTGGTTGCGAGGTGTTAGGATTTGCCTTTATCATCGAGTTAATCGACCTTGGTGGTCGGGAAAAATTACCCGATTTACCGATTATTACCCTCATCGATTATTAGGTTTTTTTTAAGTACCTAAGCAGAATTAATTACACATTTCGCTAACACTCTGGCAAGAGTGCCTATCTCAAAAATGGCAATTAATTCTGCGCGACTATTTGTCTCCTGACTCCTGAATTGGAGTCCCCACTAGGAAATTAACTTGGCATGATTACTTATGACGGCGACCGATGATAATTATAAGGCTAAAACCGCTCGATCGAGTGCTAATGGGTTACAATCTCTCCTAACTAGCGAAACTTTTTTATATATTGTCAAGCGTGTTCTCCAGGGTTTATTAACTCTGTTGTTGGCCTCGGCTTTGAGTTTCGCTATTATCCAATTAACCCCCGGCGGTTTTCTGGCTTTGCTTGACCTTAATCCCAAGATTAGTCAGGAAACTAAAGAACAATATATTGCCCTTTTTGGTTTAAAAGACCCGCCGATTGTCCAGTATTTTAAATGGTTGTGGCAAGTGGTAACTCAGTTTAATTTTGGTCTGAGTTTTACCTATTTTCGTCCCGTGTCCTCCCTATTATTAGAGAGAATTCCAGCGACGTTATTAATGTCTTTGACTTCCATCATTTTAACCTGGGCGATTGCGATTCCCTTGGGCATTCTCAGCGCCGTCAAACAAAACCAATTTATCGATAAATTTTTCCGAGTTATCAGTTATCTTGGTCAAGGTTTCCCCAGTTTTATCACTGCCCTTTTACTGCTAATTCTCGCCCAAAATGTCTCGCCGCTTTTACCAGTGGGTGATATGACCAGTATTAACTATTCGGAATATTCCCCTATCGGTAAAGTTTTAGATATCGCTTGGCACATGATTTTACCAACTATTGCCCTGACAGTTACCAGTTTTGCCGGATTACAAAGATTGATGCGGGGACAATTGTTAGATGTTCTGCGACAGGATTATATTCAAACCGCAAGGGCGAAAGGTTTACCAGAAAATAAAGTTATCTATGTCCACGCTTTACGCAATGCTATTAATCCCCTGATAACTCTTTTGGGCTTTGAATTTTCCAGTTTGTTAAGTGGGGCATTTATCGCCGAATTTTTCTTTAACTGGCCCGGATTAGGTCGTTTAATTCTGCAAGCTGTGACGGCTAAAGATTTATATTTAGTTATGGGCAGTTTAATGATGGGTGCTACTATGTTGATTATCGGTAATCTCCTGGCTGATTTACTTCTCAAAGCTGTAGATCCTAGGATTAAATTGGAGGATTTAAAGTAGGGGAAATGGGGAAATTTTATCAGTTATCAGTAAACAGTAATCAGTTATCAGTGGGGAGACCACTGCGTGCGCGTTGCGGGGGGAGACCACTTCGTGCGCGTTGCGGGGGGAGATGGGGGAAATTTCAACTAAAACCCCAAAACCCCAAAACCCTAAAACCCTAAAACCCAACCCCTAACCCCCAACCCCTTTTTTCCTTTTCACTTTTTACTTAAGTAGGGAGGCACAATTATTTGTAGGATGGGTTAGCGGTAGCGTAACCCATGCAGGCGTTGGGTTTCATGCTTCAACCCAACCTACGTTCATCTTATATTTAATTCCACCCACCCACTTAACAAACTATGTTAGCAACTACACATTATTTACTCAGGTCAAAACAAGACGGACAATATCTAGTGGCGCGTCTGAGAAAAGGTGAAAGCGAAACTCCGGCCAGTTATCTGCTTCTGTTTAAAGAATCCTACGATGCTTTAAGTTATATCAATACCCATGCTCAGGATTTAGCCAATAATTTTTCTGTGGAAACTCTCTCAGGAACACAATTAAAGGGACTGATGCAGCGATGGGGATTTGCAGGAATTGGTTTAGTTAGTGAACCTTTGGAACCGCAAGTGCAGTTTTTAGCCTACGAAAAAGGATTTAATCTCTAAACTATGAAAACGCTGTTAATCACTGGAGTTAGTGGGTTTTTAGGTTGGCATATTTACCAAAAAACTCGCTCATCTTGGGCAAGTTTTGGTACATATTTTAATCACAATGTCAATAGTAATGAACCGAATTTAATTAAAATTAACTTAACAGACTTAGCCGCAGTTAGAGAACTTTTTCAACAGATTAAACCCGACGCGGTAATTCATGCGGCTGCCCAATCAAAACCGAATCTCTGTCAAGAATTTCCCCAAGCATCCGAGGCAATTAATCTGACAGCTTCTCTAGAAATTGCCCGTTTATGTAGTCAATATCAAATACCGCTAGTTTTTACCTCTACCGATTTAGTTTTTGATGGTAAAAATGCCCCCTATTCCGAAAATGATACCGTTTCTCCCGTCAGTGTCTATGGTGAGCAAAAAGTAGCGGCAGAAAAGGGTATTTTAGCAATATATCCTCGGGCGGCTATTTGTCGAATGCCTTTGATGTTTGGTTCCCCTTCTCCCACCGCTAATAGTTTTCTGCAACCCTTTTTAAAAACCCTCCAAGAGGGAAAAGAATTATCTCTATTTACTGATGAATATCGTACTGCTGTTGGGGTTAATAGTGCGGTGAATGGTTTACTTTTGGCATTAAAAAAAGTGCAAGGGATTATTCATCTGGGGGGTAAAGAAAGAGTTTCTCGTTATCAATTTGGTTTACTAATGGCGGCAGTTTTTAACATTCCCAGAGAACAAATAAAACCCTGTTTACAGTGCGATGTTCCCATGATTGCGCCGCGTCCGCAGGATGTTTCTCTTGATAGTTCTCTTGCTTTTTCTTTGGGTTATCAACCATTAAGT
Organism: Microcystis sp. M079S1; assembly: GCF_020246425.1. NCBI lineage: Bacteria > Bacillati > Cyanobacteriota > Cyanophyceae > Chroococcales > Microcystaceae > Microcystis > Microcystis sp. M079S1. The sequence goes on along the minus strand of NZ_JADBSZ010000147.1, from coordinate 4,778 downwards.
ATTAAAACCGAATTAGAGGCAATTAGAGATGAAATTATCTGAACAAAAGCGGACTATATTAATTATCTTGCTCCTTTTTTTTACTGCTATTCTCATGGCCAATTATTTTGAGGTAGGAATGACAGGAGTGTTAGCTTTTTTCGTTGCCTATCTATCTAAAGGAATGCGAAAAGTTAAGTAAAAAAATTATTTTTTTCAATCAACAATCTCGAATTCTATTGACTGCTCTTGGGCAAAATTATAGGTAAAATGATCGACAATATTAGTATCGCTCAATTCGAGATTATAAAAATCGATCACTGGTTGATCAAAAAGTGGGCCAGCGTGCCAAGTTCCCACCTCTAATTTAATAAAACAGTCGCCGGGGATGCGAAAAACCTTTAATTTTTCTAAATCCGGTTGAGGATAAGGACTAGGGGGGGCCACTCCTAAAAACCACTCTTGTCCCCCCAAAGAACCAAGACATTGGGTACATTGACTATGACGAGTAATTCGCTTAAATTTACGTCCGCGAGTCTGTAAACGCATAATATAAAAACGTGGCACACCGTTTTTTAAATGCAGTTGTGCATCGCTTTCATCAAACATTTTCCCATCATGACTAGAGGTTATTAATTGACCGTAGGGACGGAAACTCTCGGCGGTAATTAGTTGCGCTGCCAGGGGACGAACGGTAATCGAGTTACTCATATAAATTACTGCTGACTAACAGTTATAGCTGTACCATCTCGGAGAGAAAGAATATTATTAATAGCAATTCTTTCCCCAGCATTTACTCCAGAAATAACCTGATAAGCTTGCCCTTGAATTGTGCCGACTTGAATTGGTTTTTGTCTGACCACTAAACGCTCCTCGGCGTTTTCTTGACCTTCTTTAGCCTTTTCTTTTTCGGCGACAAAAACAAAATTTTGCGCCCCGATGCTAGTCACTGCCGTGGTGGGAATTAATACCCCCGGTTTTTGATCCCAAATTAACCGCGTCCGCACATATTGGTTATTGCGAAGACTGCCATCATTAGTAAAGGCAAATTTCACTAAAACCGATTGGGTAGCTTGGGAAACGGTGGGGGAAATAAAAGTTACTTGACCGCGAACGCCCGGGCTGCCATCGGGATTAATAATTTCCACGGGCAACCCGACGCGCAGACGCGGTTGTAATTCCACGGGAATCTGCACATTTAGTTCCAAAGTTTTATTGTTAGTTAACGAGGTTAATTCTTCACCCAGGGAGATAATATCGCCGACTTTTCTTTGATTAAAATCGCCGACAAAACCATCAATCGGGGCGGTAATGGTGTTAAAAACTAAATTCTGACGCGTCGCCCCTAATTGCCCCTCAGTGCTGGCTACCGCCGCTTGACGACTGTTCACTGTTGCCGCTGCCGCCGCCACCTGTTGCCGTGACGCTAATTCGTTTTGAATGGCGATATTTAATGCTTCTTTGTTTGCCTGTAGGGTAGCTCTAGCCGCCGTCACCTGTTGACGGGCCGCATCACGATTTTGAGACCGGGCTTCTACTTCTGCCTTGGCGGCCTGAATGTCGCGGCGGCGATCATCTAAGTCCTGTTGGGGCTGTGCGCCTTGTTTAACCAGAAATTCGGCTCTTTTTAGGTTTTTTTCCGCTAAATCTAAATTAGCTCTCGCTCTCTGTAAATCGGCTTCGGCGGCGCTCAAGGTGGCGATCTGACTTTTAACATTAGCTTCGGCATTGGCCACATTTGCCCGATTCTGGGCAATTTGGGCTTTATTTGCCCTCGCTTGCGCTTGTCTTTGCCTTAAATCTGCCTCAGACGCATTGAGGTTCGCTTTGGCCGAATTTACCTGGCCGATGCCGGCGTTTACCTGTTGCTGTTGTTGTTCGGGATCCAATTCGGCGATTTTTTGTCCCTGAGTTACCTGATCGCCAGATTTAACGAAAATAGTCCGAATCCGACCAGTAATCTGAGGGGAGACGCTAACACGCTCTTGGGCGATCAAAGTACCCACAAATTCGCTACTTTGCACTAATTTGTCGGTGCCGAGGGTTTGCAGTTTGACGGGAACAGCCGCCGGTCCGGTGGCTTGGGGGGTTTGGGGGGCGCAACCGGTGATAATTAGGGAAACGGCGATCGACGAACCGATCGCTCTCGATACGTTAACGGATCGTTTAATCATTGTTAAATTTACGGGTTTTTAGCGGAAAAAGTGCTAGTAAATCGGAAAAAAAGGGAAGATGAGGAGAGAGGCTTTTCCTTAAATTTTACTCTACAGAATTGATCAGCGTGATTATTAAACCTCTGGCATAATTAATTTTTGAGGGTTCAAAAACGGCAAAAATAAGGATTAAATTGCCTAAAATCCGTAAATAGACTATTTAATTGATTATTGTTCATTCTTAATTCTCCTGACTACTGACTACTGACTACTGACTCCTAACCCTAACAACAATTTTTGATTTTTACAAGAGGTCTATTGTTTGCTTTGCCCTAAGCTAACAATATTACAGGTAACTAATCTTTGGGCGAGGGTGGTGTATTCTAGGCGACCACCGGCGATCTGATATTCGTCCCGGGGCGCCGGCAGATGACCGACGGGAGCATTGAGGGTATAGTTAAGATTTTCTTTAAAAATAATCCAATCACCACCTTTACGCCAACCGATTTGATCGCCAAAAGTTTGAAAATTTTCGATCGCCACTAAGCGCCCCGGTCGATTACCCGTCTCGATAAAAATGCGAAATTGGGTACTGAAACTAAAACGACCCCCGGAAGCTTCTTTCCAGAGTTGATCCATCTTTTGCAGATCCCAACAGGCCAATTTTTGCAGGTCTTCCATGGTAAACCAGCCCTGTAATTCCCGTCCGGTTGCTTTCAGCATTAAATTACGGGTTTCATCGTTAGCTTGCCGCCAATTTTGTTGAGCGAGGAAATTTTTCAGGCGAGTGTAATTAATGCCCGTGGTCGGTGATACCATTTCCCCAGAGGTGGCAGTCTGGGCAACGATCGCCGGCAAGGGATTGAGAAATAAAGCGATCGCAAGAGTGATCTGACAGAAGGAAAAATTAATTCTCATAAACCCTATTTATTAACCTGATGCAAAGAAATCCTAGAATAGCATAGACGAAATTTGCCGTTTTTACCGCCTCCTTAACGCCTATGGCTTTCACTTGGCTCCGACACCACATTTTGGGATTGCAAGACTGGCAACCGGAAGAATACCAAACCCTGCTACAAACGGCCTCTAGTTTTCGTGAAGTTCTTTCCCGACGTACCAAGAAAGTGCCGGCCCTACAAGGTCAAGTGGTGACAAATCTTTTTTTTGAACCTTCCACCCGCACCCGTAGTAGTTTTGAACTAGCGGCGAAACGTCTCTCGGCCGATGTTCTCAATTTTGCCCCGGGTAGTTCCAGTTTGACTAAGGGGGAAACGATTCTCGACACCGCTTTAACCTATGTGGCCATGGGTACGGATATCTTTGTCATCCGACATCAACAGTCGGGAGTTCCCGATTTAATTGCCGCAGAAATGGATCGTTTGCAGTCGGGGGTCAGTATTCTTAATGCTGGGGACGGTCAACACGAACACCCCTCCCAAGGACTTTTAGACCTGTTTACGATCTGTTGTCTGTTAGATGAAGAAAATCCCCGTTTAGAACTGTTAGAGGGTAAAAAAATCGCTATTGTTGGGGATATACTCCATTCTCGTGTCGCTCGTTCCAATATCTGGAGTTTAACCACGGCTGGGGCGGAAGTACATTTGTCCGCACCCCCCACCCTACTGCCGAAATATTTTGGGGAATTGTGCGATCGCCTATTTCTCCACTGGGATTTAGAACCAGCTTTAGAAAAGGCCGATTTTGTGATGACCCTGCGACTGCAAAAAGAACGCATGACTGCCAATCTTTTGCCCAGTTTACGGGAATATCATCAAAGTTTTGGCATTACTCGTCCTCGTTTGCAATCCTGTCAACCGGGGGTTAAGGTACTTCATCCCGGTCCTGTGAATCGGGGAGTGGAAATTAGTTCCGATTTAATGGACGATCCCGATTTTAGTCTAATTTCCCAACAAGTTACCAGTGGTGTCGCTGTCAGAATGGCTTTGTTATACCTCATTGGTAATCTTCGCAGCGACCAGTAAAAGCTTCTCAGGGATTTGCTCTTTTAGTCTGGTTTCATTGAAACAATCCTAAAGTTTTTGTCAAGGTAAATATCATACTTTCTTCCTCCCTCACACACAGCATCTTCTGCTTCAAACTGGTTAGTCTCAACATCAAATTTCATCGCTTTAGGATTCCTACAACCCTGTTTTAGCAAAGCATCAGTCAACCGTGATGTTTCTTCCGGGGTCAAAGCCCGGTAATCACTACTATTAGCTTGACCCGCATAGATTGACATTCCTATAATGCTAAGAGATAGTAAGCTTATGATCGATTTGGTCTTCATTTTTTCAACTTCCTGAATACAGTAAAAACATCATTACAAGGGCTTTAGACCCAAATTTTCGGCAGTTAGTTCGGCACGATTACCGATCAACTTTATGTTAGGAAAAGCATACCTATTTTGCAATAAGTATAAATACTCAAGCTACCCCCAGAGCTTTTCTAGGAACTGCGACCGATACCGGATTCCGTTCTTTAAACCTCTTGCATAATTAATTTTTCATGGTTCAAAAACGGCAAAAATAAGGATTAAATGGCATAAAATCTGTAAATAGACCATTTAATTGATTAATGCTCATTTTTAATTCTCCTGACTACTGACTACTGGCTACTGACTCCTAACCCTAACAACGATTTTTGATT
>NZ_JADBSZ010000146.1:0-48328 GCF_020246425.1 Microcystis sp. M079S1 | reverse complement strand
CCCACACTACTTATTTATGATGATACTAAAAGACTTCCTACACTCCTCAAAAGAATTTACTATAAGTGCGGCTTTTAACATCTCTTCTAAAACCGAAATAACTGAAGCATCATTGAGACATTGTCCAATATCTCCAGGGATATCGCCTAGTCGGTTTTCCAAAACTTTTTTCACAAAATCACGAGCATTTTCTAACGCTCCAATTTCCTTGCCTATTTCCTTACCAATTTCCTTACCGCGTTCGATTCCTCGTAACTCCATATTACTCATTAAAGGCATGGTTCTTTCCTCTTCAAATTGTTTGATTTTACTTTCTAAACTTGACTGTAATTCAGGGGATAAAGTCATCATATTGTCGATGATTTCAAACAGTTTAATTATCTGTTCTCTCTCGAACTCCTTTTCATATAATCCCCTGATTAACCTCCACTTCCACTGTTCCCGTTCTGGCAGCTTCCCAGTAGTCGCTTTTGTTTTCAGGTGTGCCATGACGATTATAGCAAAAGGATTGCTACTTGTTTCCAATTAGTCACTGATAACTGATAACTGGTAACTGATAACTGAATAGAGTTTGTCAGCGAAACGTTTTTTTGTCTTTGCTGAAGCGGTAATCCGTTTGAGTTCTTTTTCTAGGGATTCGGGAATTTTTGTCCAATCAATCAATTGGTGAACTTCGGGAAAAAAGAAGCATAAAAACGCTTCAAAATACTCGCTTAATGCTTCTTTCCAGGGTTCATCATAATTGGCGGTTGTTTGGTTCATAGCAAGTCGCTACCAATTGGAAAGTTAGGCACTCATCTAAATCTATTATTCCCCATAAATATCATCAATGCCACTTGTCGTCACAAAACTTCCCATTAGAGCAACCTACATCTACATCTTTGTCCTGTAGGGGCGAAGCATTCGGATAAAAAATCTACGGTTTCACCGATAGGTTATTGCCCGAATGCTTCGCCCGTACTTTTTGCCGCAAACCCTAGATAGAGTCCTATAGCAGCGGGCAGACGGCAGTATTTCCGCCGCTTTTGCCCCCTTTTAGAGAGATTCTTCGCTCACGGAACCATCTTCTTGCACCCAGGCGAGATTTTTAATCATCCGATCGCGGGCATAGGTACGAATTTGTGCCTCGCTGCGACCACCTAAATCGATCGCCACTCTCAGATTAGGATCACCGTTGCGAAGGGAGCGAGCTTTACTAAAAGTCGCTATCTGGGCGTTATTACCCAAGGGGATAAGTAACCAGTCGAGGGGAGGAGCTTGACTGGGTAAAGTCTGCCCTGATAATAAACTTTCGTGCAGTTCTTCGATATTCAGGGAAAAACCGATACCCGGAGCCGATTGGCCCTGGGGATGAAAAACGCCCAATAATTGATCATAGCGTCCGCCCTGGCCTAAAATACTGAGATTTTGCTGGTGATCACTAACCGCTTTAAAAACGATGCCAGTGTAGTAATCAAAGGTTTGAATCAGACTTAAATCGAGAATTAGGGGGAAAGGACTAGAGCGATCGGCATTAAGCAGCTCGACTAGGGATTTAAGGTTATTAACGGCTTTTTGGGCTGATTCTTCCTGGGCTAATACTGCCACTTGTGCGAGGACATCCTCAGGATTACCGCGCAGGTGAAATAATTGTCGGGCTTGCTGCCGGAGAGTTTCGTTGGGATAGGGAAGATTTTCGAGGCTAACGTAGTCGAGGAGGGCTAAACAGCGTTTCACCTGTTCGCGTAAGGGAGCCGGAAAGGGAGAAAGTAGCGAACGAGTCAAACCCGCTTCTCCTAAAATAATCTGCCAGTTAGGGACGGACAAACTATCGAAACAGTCGGCCAGGAGCAGTAAAATCTCGGCATCAGCTAGTAAACCGCCAGAAAAGAGCAGTTCTACCCCCGCTTGATAGAATTCCACTTGACGGCCGTGATAACTGGCGCTAGGGCGACGAAAAACGTTAGCCCGATAACAGAGACGTTGGGGATAGGACTCCCCACTCATGCGGGTGACGGCACTGCGGGCAATGGAAGCGGTTAATTCAGGGCGTAATCCCGATAGTCCTTGACTATCCCCGTGGAGTTGGATCACGGTGCTGGGATCGATCGTACCGCCTGCGGTGAGGGTATCGAGCCATTCAATGGTGGAGGTGACGATCCTTTGATAGCCCCAACGCTGAAAGACAGACTGAAGGCGATCGTTAATCCAGCCTTTTTGGGTAACTTCTAGGGGTAATAAATCCCTTGTCCCCGCCGGGGGTTGATGAATCATGGGAGTTTGCTAATCAAAATCGGTGGCACTGGTCAGTCCTATTTCTTTTTACCACCAAATCGAGACCAAAAACCGTCCTTGGGATCTCCTTCCTTTTTTTGTCCCTTCTGGTCTTGCATTTCAGTATTAGGATTAACTACTTTTTTATCTAGTTCCCGTTTGCACCTAATCACCGCCGCATCTTGGGGGCTGGCTTGCCAAGCGCGATTGATATGAACCCTGGCCATGGAGAGTTGATTTTGTCGCAGGTAGGCTAAACCGAGCAGGGCGTGACAGACGCTATTATCCGGTTCTTCCCGCAGGGCATCGCGCAATTCTCGCAAAGCTTGGGCGGAATTATTTTGGTCAAGAGAGGCTTGAGCGCGGCGAATATAGGCTTCTAGGGGCGATTCCTTGCCTTTAGCCTGGGCTGCCGTGGTGACAGCCGCTCCCACTAACTCGGACTGGTTAGTATTGCCCTGGGAGACAAAGACTTTCGGGGGGGCTTTCTTGTTGCCCCGACCTTCGGTTAGGATCAGATAAACCAGATTGAGTTCACTGAGTTGGGCGATTTTCTCATAGGCATTTTCTAGGGCGGTATATTGATCGATCGCCAAAGATTGCAGGATTTTTTGATAGGCTAATTCATAGTTAGCGCTAGATTGGGCTAGTTTTCTAGCCGGTTCGCTACTGATGGTAATTTTACTCAAATCTCTCGCCATTGCCTTGCCCATTTGTGCTAAAACAAGCCGGAATTCTTCCCGAGATAGGTCACGGCTAAGATGTTCGTAGGCGGGGTTAACTAATTTTGCGAGTAACTGATTAGCCTGTTCCCTTTCGGCGGGGGTGTGAATGCGACAGGTATCGGGATGGAGTTTATAGGCAATTTTTAAGTAACGCTCGCGAATCTTCTCATGTTCGGCATCGATCGAGACTCCTAAAATAGCGAAGTGATCGATTAAATCAAATTGAAATAACCCCTGGGAAATTGGAAAAGGCATACAGCGGCTCCTAACTCTAATCAAAATGATAATCGCAATAAATATTAGATCTCCTGCAAAAATCAAAAATCTTCCGTTAGGTGAGTAGAATCCGAGACAGGAGACTCCAAGACAGGCGGAGAAAAAAGGCAGAGGTTTTAGAGATTTTTTTGACCCAATAGCGGCTCGAGAACTTACTTTTGCAGGAGGTCTATGAAAAGAATTAAAACTGAAAGCTCCAAGAGGCCGCTTTTTGCAGAGCTTGGCTTAAGGGGGTGTGAATCTGTCCGTTAGTGGCCAGAATTCGCCCGGTTTCTATCAGAAAAGGACTCTCATCGTAGGCGCTAATTTTACCGCCAGCTTCTTCGATCAGAATAACTCCTGCGGCCAGATCCCAGGGATTAATCCCTCGTTCCCAATAACCATCTAAGCGCCCACAGGCCACATCGGTTAAGTCTTTGGCAGCAGAACCGCTGCGGCGTACTCCTTGGGTCAGATGGGTCAGATAACAGAATTCGGCATAATTATTATCGGAGGTTTGACAGCGATCATAGGCAAAACCCGTCACCAGTAAACTTTTTTCTAGTTCACTCGTCCGGGAGACATGGATGGGACGACGGTTCAGGGTGGCCCCCAAACCCCTGGCAGCCCGAAATAGTTCCTTTCTAAAGGGGTTATAGATGACTCCCACTGCTGCTTTCCCTGCGATCAGTAGTCCGATGGAGACGACGGATACGGGATAACCGTGGGCATAGTTGGTGGTTCCATCGAGAGGATCGATCGCCCAGAGATACTCGCTGTCCGTCCCTGGCAGTTTTCCCGATTCTTCTGCTAAAATCCCATGTTCGGGAAAGTGACGGCCAATAATTTTGAGAATTTCTGTTTCTGCTCGACGATCTATTTCCGTCACTAAATCGCCCGATCGCCCTTTTTCTTCTATTGTCTCGATTTTACCCCAATTATCGAGAATAATTGTTCCCGCTGCTAGGGCGGCTTCGCTGGCAATGTCTAGGTATTTTTCTAATTGGCTGCTGGTATCTGGCACGATTAATCCCTAATCTATTCTTCATCTAAGGGTAAACCAAAACGCACTTTCCCACGGGCAAAAAAGCGACCGAATTGTAATTCATAGACTTCATCCTCGTCTTGGGTGGCTACTTCCATATCGCTACGGGCATAACTGACACAAAGTAAAGCATAACCTCTGGCTTTTAATTCCGGCGATAGTCCGATCGCCTCTGGTTGGTGGATATCTCCTGATAATACCCTGACCGCGCAGCTGGTACAAGCTCCATTGCGACAGGAAAAGGGTAATTGATGACCCTGTTTTTCCAGACTGTGCAGTATATAGTTATCCCCTGGAACGGTGGTGACAAATTTTTCGCCCGTCTGACGATTGTTAACGGTGATTTGATGATATTTAGTCATAGTTTAGTTAGGCGGAAATTATAGATGCAATTTAGATAGTTCTAAATTTAGGGGCTATTTTGGTCGGCAGTACCAATTATATCATAAATCATTGCTCAAATAGTCATCATCTTTACTATTATCCTTGATAACTGTTAACTTTTCTTGGGTCACTTGCTAATTTTTATGGCTCTTGAAAATTCATCTATTTTAATCTAACTGCACCGTCGATAATTGAGATTTCCTGGGAGCCAATTTGCACGATCGCATCTAATCCCTTACCGATAATTTTAACTGCTGGGGGACGACTTTTCTGTACGGTCATCACCAGAAAAAATTCCTCGCTACCTGTGGCTAAAATGCGCTCACCTGTATTAGTTTTCTCGACTTTTAAAGTCACGGGAGTGATAAAAGTTCCCTGCATATTTGCCCGATTTTGAGTAATAGTAAAACTATTTTTTCCGAGAGTGACATTTCCCTGTGTATTCATCACCCAAGTTTTATTAATAAATTCTGGTTGATCGACTTTACCTAATAATTGATCCATCAAGACGAATAATCCGGGGGAACCGGAGGATAGACTGTAATCGACGGCGAAAGAGCGAACTAGAGCGACTCCTGCCCGTGGATCAGCCCCTTTAACCCTAATTTTATCAGTTTTTAACGTAATTACTCCCGAACCATCGGGACTAGATTGAAAAGATATCGGTTTTGCCTGGGGCCAAGGTGGGTTTTTCGGGAAAATAACGGTATTTTCTGAGTTCCAGTCGCCTTTTGATCCCTCAAAACTCGCCCAATGTCCTCCTAGTCCCCAAATTCTCACACTAGCGACATCGGGAAAAGACCATCCCCCCACAAAAGGTTGCTGTTTGAGATAGATACTAGCGACAAAATCCTCTTCATTTTGCCACCGATTACGAAAAGTATAAAATCCCTTTTGTTGATCAACTAAAACGCGGGAAAGTTGGCGATCAGGATTTTCGGGAGTAAGATTAGATGGATAAGCAGCGAGAAGAAAAGGGGCAACATGGGGATAATGGGGGTGAAAAAGTTGTTTTTCTTGACCTTGTAATCGCCATTTTAGCGCTGGCAGCCAAGATTTATCGGTAATTCCCAATCCGATAGTTAATAAAGACACTCCTAAAAAAGTCTGATGTCTACCGTAGGCAGGAATCAATAATTGACCATTTTTAGGGACAATTCTGGTTAAATAATGGGGGATCAATTGGGCTGCCGAGGAACCAGTTACTAAGTCTAATCCGAGACTATTTCGATACCCTTGCAGAAAAGGAAAAACAGCGAGAACCATGGGTTCGGTGGTGTATAGATCTCCTTCCGTGCCAAATCCTTGATCGCCGATAGCTGTGGTAAAATAGCGTTCTAGGTGACGTTTCGCCATTTCCACCTGTGCAGAGGGATAATAGAGAGAATCGGGCGGTACATCTTCCTTGAGAATCGCTAAACTGGCTAATCCTGCCGCACCTCTGGCCCGCGCATTCCAGTTACTAACTGCGTTTCCATTCCATCCATCTTTGGGTAAACCACTGAGAAGTTTTTTACTTTCACTGAATAACCAGCCAGTAATTTCCCGTTGGCGCTTTTCTCCCCAAAGATCATAACAAAGATCGTAGGCGAGAGCGACTCCAGCAACAATTGGCGATTGTTCTAAGATTCTCCTTCCCCGATTTTTACGGGTTTTTTCGATAATTTCCCAGGCGATTTCTGCTGATTTTCTATCTTGATTTAAAATTGCTAAAAAACAATGACCTGTGGCATGATAACCCCCATTAGGCACATAACCATCGTAATAAATTTTTTCTTGTAAACTGTTGTTTAATTGGGCGATAATAGTTTGACCGATGGGAGTTTTCGCTTTTTCTCTGAGATTAGTTAATTCTGACTTGCGAAAGATTAAACGGGGATGTTCTCGCGGTTGTAGGGGTTGGTGATTAGGAACAGGATTAGGCCAAAAAGGGGAAATTGTGCCATTAACTTGGTTTTGTAGTCTTCTTCCCCCTAAAGTGCCTTGATAACTGCCGATAAGTTGGTCTTGGTAGGGGACAATTTCGATATTATAGATAGCTTCCCTGACTTCCCCTTGCCAAGGGTGAGTTTGAATGTTCATTTTCACCTGTAATCGCCAAGCATTGTCTAATTTAATCGCTTTTACCGTACCTTGGTGATCCACTTCTTTATTGAATTTGAGCGCGTATCCCCACACCGACGGCTGACAAACAGCGTGATCGCAGCTTAAATCTAGGGTAAGATTTTGATAAACGGGTTGATCTTGCCACAGTTTCCAAACACCATTTTTCAGGGTTAAACGAAGGTTGCCGGTTAATAATTGCGGATCTATGGTTTCTTGACTAGGTGCGCTTGTACCACCTAGCCAAAGTAAGGGAATTGCCGCTAAAAAAGGAGATATTTTCATATCAAACAAGCGAGGGGAAATATAAGGTATTCTAGGAAGAATAATTTCCAAATAAATTGGTAAAATCGGCTGATTTCGCTTTTATCTTCTAAATTTACCCCGCGACTACGCCACCAAAGAAGAAGTAGTAGGAGCAGATGGGCGACAATGGCCAGAGGAGAATTAATTCCCCTTATCCCCAAAAGACCGACGGCAATCATCCCTGCATAACATAGAGAAATTGTCAATAGGGAAATTGTTAAGATTTTTTCTGGGCCGAGCAGGAGGGTAAAAGTGGTAATTTGGTAAATGCGATCGCCTTCTAGGTCAGGAACATCCTTAAAAATAGCGATCGCAACGGTGAAAACGAGAACAAAAGCTGTTAAAACCCAGACCGAGGGATAGATAGACTGATTTTGATTAATAACTGTGTTGTAGTGGCGAAAAAGACCTAAATTGACGATGACACCCCGGACGGTAAAAATACAGAAGGCTGCCCAGAGGGGAAAGCGTTTTAAACGCACTGGTGGCAAGGAATAGGCAGTACCGATGAGTAAACTAATCCCCACGGTGATTAACAGCCAAAAACCACCGATAAAAGCCAGTATAATTGCTAAAATACCGCTTAAACCCACGATCAACCGTCCTGTTAACCGAGAAAATTCGCCCTTGGCTAGGGGAAGATGAGGTTTATTGATTTTATCGATGTCGATGTCTTCTAACTGATTTAAACCGACGATATAGACATTACCCGCGAGACAAGCGACCCAAGTGAGCAATAAAACCGACCAATGGCTAAAAAAATCGCTAATATTGCCTAAAGCAATTAAATAGAGACTTAAAACACTGAAAGAAGTGCCGATAATCGTATGGGGACGGGAAAATTTCCAGAGACTCCCTAACCAGTGGAGAAAGTTAGGCCGGGGATGGTTAACTGGAAGAAAAGGAGCTTGATTCATCGGACCTCTTGCTAAAAATCAAAAATTGTCGTGGTTGGTGAGGAGTCAGTAGTCAGTAGTCGGTCGTCAGGAGAATTGGGAATGAATAATAATCAATTAAATGGTCTATTTAGATATTTTATGCCACTTAATCCTTATTTTTGACTTTTTTAAACCCTCAAAAATCAATTATGCAAGAGGTCTATCAAAAAAAATCAATCCGAGGACAAGTAATCTGTTAAAATGATAATCCAGACTCAAACCCTGGGGAGAGGTGGCAGAGTGGTTGAATGCGGCAGACTCGAAATCTGCTTTAGGGTAACACCTAACGTGGGTTCAAATCCCACCCTCTCCGTTGAACTGATAATTTAGTGCTGTCGTTCTCAGCCATAATTTCTTGTCAACTATCTTAAGGGATATAGCTTTGTCTTGGGTGGTTTCCGACTGGTGACTAAATTTAGACAACAAAAATCGACCCTGATTGTTAAGAGCAAAAGCTTTTCCACTCTCCCCCACTTCTTCACTTTTTCATGGCCAGGGTCAAACCATCACCAATAGGAATAATACTGATATTTACCCGTTCATCCTGCTGAATTTTGGCATTAAGTGAACGGATAATTTTGGTGCGATTATCGGTGCTATCGGCCGCCGCTACTCGTCCCGACCAAAAAACATTATCGATGGCGATAATTCCGCCGCTTCTGACCAATTGTAACGCCCGTTCGTAGTAGGGATCATAATTACTTTTATCGGCATCGATAAAGACAAAATCAAAACTATTACTTTCTCCCCCGGCGATTAATTGATCTAAAGTCTCCAGGGCCGGGGCAATTCTTAAATCGATTTTATCGGCGACACCGGCCTGCTGCCAATAACGGCGGGCTATACTGGTATAGTCTTCGCTCAGATCACAGGCGATGAGCTTGCCTTCTGGGGGTAAAGCTAAGGCCACCACGAGAGAACTATAACCGGTAAAAACCCCGATTTCTAGGGTTTTTTTCGCCCCGATCGCCTGTACCAGAAAAGCCATAAATTGACCTTGTTCGGGGGCAATCTGCATGACTGCCAGGGGTTGAGAGGCAGTTTCTTGACGTAATTGAGCTAGAATAGGAGACTCTCGCAGACAGATAGATTGATAATAGGGATAAAATTGTTGATCGAGTCCAAGAGTTTGATTAGCCATAAAAAAATTGCTAGTGGATGGAGTTATCGGGTAAAATTCTGGGTAATCTGAAGCTAGAGAGAGCGTATTGGTTGACCAAAAAGGAAGACTTGGCAGGGAGCAAATCATGATGAAACCCGACTCGGATCATCTCTTTAACGAAGATCTCGAACAGTTGTTAGAGAGTTTAGAAGACAAAGACACCGACGGTGACCAGGCTCTAGACGAACTGAGCTTTTTATGGGAGCAGAGTTCCTCTCCGGCGGCCAGAGCCGAGGCCTCTCTTGGGCAAACCCCGTCTTCCTTGACCTCGGAAAGGGAATTAGAGGAACTTTTTGGCGATAGTATCAATTGGGAAGAATCCGCTGGACCGGCTCCCAAGTTAGAACCGGAAGATGGGGATGATCTCGAATCTCTGCTGCTGGAAAACCAGGCGGTCCGGGACTCAGAAGCAATTATAACCATCGGCCACCCCAATTTTTACGACAGCCTCGAAGACTTAGAAACTTTTCTGGAAAAACCCACTCCACCGGGGCAATCGCCACTGCCGGACATCTTTGAATCCCTAGAAGTCCTCCTCTGGGAATCCACAGCAGTGGACCGGGTGGCTGCGGCGGAACCTCTGCAAGGGTTAGAATCACTGGAAATTGCCCCAGAAAGCCCACTAGAGGATGAATTCAAGGATTTAGAAAAACTCCTCGAAGAAACCAATCAGGTGATGGCAGCAAATCCGGCCGCCAGTGTCAGTCCACCAGTCGGGTCAAAAAACCTGCGTCCCCTTGTCAGTAAAGCTTTTGAACAGACGATGCGGGTGCCGATCAAACAATTGGATAACCTCAGCAATCTGATCGGGGAACTGGTGGTTAAACGCAATCGCCTTGAAGAGGAACAGGATCGCCTGCGTCTCTTTTTAGATAATTTGCTTAACCAAGTCCAAAATCTCAGCGATGTGGGCAGTCGGATGCAGGATCTCTATGAAAGAACCCTCCTAGAAGGGGCTTTACTGGCTAGTCGCAATTCCGGCGGTACCATCGGTTACGGTAGAGTTAAGGGAGAAAATCAGGGCAATTCGGCTATGACCGGCGAACTAGATGCCCTAGAGATCGACCGTTTTACCGATTTCCATTTATTATCCCAAGAGATGATCGAATTGATCGTGCGAGTGCGAGAATCGGCCTCTGATATTCAATTTGTCGTCGATGAAACCGATCAGGTGACGCGCAGTCTGCGACAGGCCACCAACCAACTACAGGAAGGGATGACCAAATCGCGCATGGTTCCCTTTAGTCAAACCGCCGATCGCCTACCCCGGGCAATTCGCAATATTTCCCTGAAACTCGATAAACAAGCCAAATTAAAAGTGGAAGGGGGTGATGTTCTCATCGATAAGATGATCCTCGAACATCTCAATAGTCCCATGACCCATCTGGTCAACAATGCGATCACCCACGGCATTGAATCACCCCAAGAACGCATGGACAAAGGGAAACCTGCCCTCGGTACCATCTCTGTCCGGGCATTCCTACAGGGCAATCAAACCGTGATCACCGTTAGTGATGATGGGGCCGGTATTGATGCCGATCGGGTTAAACGCAAGGCGATCGAAAAAGGACTGATCGGCGATCGGGAAGCTGAACACCTCAGTCCCCAAGAAGTCTATGAACTCCTCTTTCACCCCGGTTTTAGTACCAAAGATCAGGCCGATGATTTTGCCGGTCGTGGGGTGGGTTTAGATGTGGTGCGGATCTGTTTAATCGATGTGCGCGGGACCGTTACTATTGACTCGGTACTGGGCAAAGGAAGCACTTTTACTATCCGTTTACCCCTAACCCTGAGTATCTGTAAGGCCCTCTGTTGTGTTAGTAATCATGCGCGCATCGGTTTCTCCATGGACGGAGTGGAAGATATGAAGGATTTCCGGGCCAGCGATATCCAAATCGATAGGGAGGGACGGCGCTGCGTTTTCTGGCAAAATACTTTACTACCCTTCCAACCCTTGAGCGAATTGCTTTCCTACAATCGGCAACTAAGTCGCGGTAGTTTTTACACCGGCAAACAGGAGGAAGACTCTTTTTCGATCGTGATCCTGCGCGGTGGTAATAATCTCCTCGCGGTACAGGTGGATCAAGTGATCGGTGAACTGGAAATCGTCATCAAACAGATCGAAGGACCGATTCCGAAAACGGCTGGGATTGCTGGGGCGACGGTTTTGGGCGATGGTACGGTGATGCCGATCGGCGATGTGTTAGAGTTAATCGACATCGCCAGGGGTCGTCTGCGTGCCGATAACGGTAGTCCTTGGCACCAACCTCTCCCCCCTGTAGCGGTGGAAACTAGCCAAAAATCGGGGGCTATAGTTCTGATTGTCGATGATTCGATTACTGTCCGCGAATTGCTCTCTTTAAGCTTTAGTAAAGCCGGTTATCGTGTGGAACAGGCCCGGGATGGTCAAGAAGCTTGGGAAAAATTACGCGGCGGTTTGCCCTGTGATATCGTTTTCTGCGATATCGAGATGCCCCGCATGAATGGCCTAGAATTACTGTATAATTTGCAAAAAGACCCCCGATTAGCGTCGATTCCCGTGGCTTTATTGACTTCCCGAGGAGCGGAACGTCATCGTCAGGTGGCGGCGACATTAGGGGCTAGTGGTTATTTTACCAAGCCCTACACGGAAAGAGATTTACTCTCGGCAGCTGAAAGAATGATTGCGGGGGAAGTGTTACTAGCTAATAGTATTAAAGCGACTCCTAATCAGCCTTTATCCCCCGATACAACGATTATTGACAGTCATCACCCTAATTTTTGGGCGCAATCCCCTCCTCGGGTCTTGATTGTCGATGATTCGGTAATGGTGCGGGAAATGTTAGCGATTTCTTTGGGTAAAGCTGGTTATCGCATCGAACAGGCCCGGGACGGTTTAGAAGCATGGGAAAAATTACGGGCCGGATTAGCTTGTGATCTGATTCTCTGCGATATCGAAATGCCTCGCCTGAATGGGTTAGAATTGCTCTCTCGTCTGCAAGAGGATGAACAACTTCAGGGGATACCAGTGGCGATGATTACCTCGCGAGGGTCGCAAAAAATGCAGCATCTCGCCGCTGCTAAAGGGGCAAAAGGTTATTTTGTCAAGCCCTATATTGAGGATGTGTTACTGTCGGCAGCCCAACGTTTAATCGCTGGTGAGGTGTTAATCCAAAAACAAAGTCCCGCGGATTAAGTTCAGTTGGAGTTAAGTTTTATCGAGGAGAATTTCCACTAAGGTTTTTACCGTTGTCTCTAACTGTTCGACGCGCTGCTCTAAACTAAGAGAAAGACCGGGAGGTTTTAAACCATGAATCGCTTGCAAAAATGCCTCCCATCCCTTTGAGCATTTAATATTGTAGGCTTCTTTATAGGCTTTATAGGCATTATTATAGTTACCGTAAAGGGAGATAATATCATCTTTAGTTAAATTTCCTTCAGGCAAAGACTTATGGGCAATATTCAAATTATGATCGCTTAAACTATTTAAAACTTCTTGCAAGCGGACAGTCAAAGTGGCCGTAATTCCGTAAACTTGGGCGGCATTTTTTAGATCCTGCTGGTGCAAATCTTCTAGGTTAGCAATTAATTTACTGATTCTAGACATGATTGATTTTACTCCTTAACTGATTTATTTATCTAGCAAAGATTTGTTGATATTTGACTGACCACTCCCCATTTGTGGCCGGTCAGGATCGGAGGGCAAGTTATTATCGATCGAACCAAAATCTTCCCAGTTATCATCGAGAAATAGAGATTTCACTAAAGTCCATAAAATAGTTAGCTTTCCATATACAGACTTGGTACTACGGACATTATGGGCAGCCACTTTTACTTCCATTTCGATCTGCTTTAATTCAGCAATAACTTTCTCTCTCTCCGCCGTAATTTTGGCTTTTTCTTCAGTTAAATTCCGCATTTCTGAAGTTAAAGAATCTAATTCTTTTTGCAGGTCAACATTAGTGGCAGATATTTCAACAATTTGGTCTTTTAAATGACTGTTATCATCTCGATATTGCTGATTCCATCGTTTATATTGTCCTTGAGAGCTTCGCAGGGACTTAATTACAGCAACAGCTTCTTGTAACTCCCGATTATCTGGATAATTTCTGGCTAGTTTATAGAGAGAATCTACTCGATCGTCGATATCCATTTTTATCTACCTCTTTGCCTAGATAATCTTATGATACCCAAGCTGAACGATAAAATTAACCCGAAGAACCAGCCTTTTGGAAAATCATTAAATGTTGTTGGGGCAAAGTCTCGATGATTTCTTCTGGCAGTAAACCGATAGCGGCCATTTCTTTTTCTACCTGTCTGCGGGTCATTTTATGAAGGGCCTTGATGGGAATCAGGGGATTTTCACGACGGTATTCTACTAATACCACCCTACCATCGGGTTTTAAGGATTTGACCAGATTCTCCATCATCTCGCGGGGAGAGGAAAACTCGTGATAAGCATCGACCATTAAAGCTAAATCGATCGCATTTATAGGCAATTTGGGATCGGTTTCTGTGGCGAGAATTGTGGTTATATTCTTCACTTGATTTTCCTTGGCTAAAAAATCAATTGCCCCTAACATTTCCGGTTGCACATCGACAGCGAAAACTTGTTCTACTAAATTCGCCATAGGAAAACTAAAATAACCTGTCCCCGCGCCGATATCTGCCACTAGGTCTGTGGGTTTTAAATGTAGTGCGGTGATCAGATCATCGGGTTTTTCCGTGAACCGGCGACTAGGACGTTCTAACCATAACATTTCTTGGTGTCCCATGACTTTAGCGATTTCCCGTCCTAGATAAAATTTACCGATACCATCGCGACTATGAAGCGATCGAATCTGATAATATTCCCCTTGCGCTAAAACTGAAGCATCGTAGGTAAAATTTAATAATCCGAAACTGCACCAAAGCAGCACTAGGCAGGTGACGATAATAAGAATTCGTTTGATCATCATTAGAAACCCAGTGAGGTATCATTGAAATTAGCTGCCGATCATTGTACAGAGACATCTTAACAGAAACACCTAATCAATAGACCTCTTGTAAAAATCAAAAATTGTTGTTAGGGTTAGGAGTCGGTAGTCGGTCGTCAGGAGAATCAAGAATGAATAATAATCAATTAAATGGTCTATTTGCAGATTTTATGCAATTTAATCCTTATTTTTGCCGTTTTTGAACCCTCAAAAATTAATTGTGCATTAATCTATAATAAATCGGATACGCCGATTAAAGGTCTTCGTGACCTGATTCAGCCAGAGATGATGATTATAGCAGTTATCTTAATGGTGAGCTATGGGGTTTTGGTTTTGGGGAGACTCCGGGACGATGCCCTATCCGGTTATACTTCATATTTATGAAAAACGCTGTAATCAGGGTGAGGGTTTTTGCTTGTTGTAGTCACTGCTTGTCAATTTACTTGACAATTCTGGTAGTTTTTGATAACGTCTTGGTAGAATGTCTGTGGTTTTCTGCCAGCCAGGGGACGGTTTATATCAAGGATTATCCTATTGTAAGCAATCTTCTCGGCTTTCTAGAAAACATTGCTAATTAACCTGAAATTTATGGGCATCTTAGATGAGCAATCTTGAGTAAAAGTGATTTGGTATTTTTTTGACATTTTAACCTCACAAAAATCTTTTGTCCTGAGGAGGTCATTTTGATCTACTATCCTAAAACCAGAAAGAAAATAATCAAATAAATAAGCACCATGAATCAAGCTGTGAACTGGAAAAAAACTGTTACCATTTGCGATCCTTCAATACAATAATTAGTCTGTTGAATTCCATGCTAAAAACTGAACAAATCCAAGTCATTATATCGAAATTTAAAGATCCCACTCTCTGGTTACTATTTTCTCTATCGGCAATCATCTTGCTGTGGAAATTAGGACAGAGGAGTTTAGAAGATTGGGATGAAGCTATATATGCACAAATTTCTAAAGAGATTGTACAAAATGGTGACTGGATAACGCTACATTACGGATATGTGCCTTGGTTTCATAAACCCCCCCTATTTATCTGGTCAACCGCTGCTTTTTTTCAATTATTTGGGGTTGACGAATTTTGGGCAAGAGCCGCTTCGGCTTTATCGGGAGTCGCCTTAATTGCTATTATCTATTTAATTGGTAAAAAAGTTTATGGATATTGGGCGGGAGTTTTTGCCTCGTTGATTTTGTTAGCAAGTTATCAATTTGTCAATTCTGCTCGGTTTGGTACCACCGATATGATGCTGACATTCTTTCTATTTCTATCACTTTACGGTTATCTTCATCTTGGCCAAGGCAATCAAAAATGGTGGTATTTTATTGGTACTGCTTGTGCCTTGGGTTTTATGGTTAAAGGTTTTGCTGCCATTGTTGCACCAGCTGCAATTATGATAACGCTATTAATTGAAAGGCAGTTATTAACTACTTTTAAATCAAGGCATTTTTGGCAAAGTATTGTGTTAGCTACCTTGATGATTCTTCCCTGGCACTTAACAGTGCTACTACAGCATGGACAGGCTTTTTTGGGGAAATACTTAGGTTATCATGTAATTGAACGGGCAACCCGCCCCCTCGAGGGAAACAGTGGAGACTTTCTCTCATATTTCCGAACAGTTCTTCAATCCTTTTTTCCTTGGGTTTATCTAATTCCTTTTGCATTTATCCTCAGTGTTAAAGATACTTTAAAGCCCCATAGCTCGTCAAGAGTTCTAATCGTTTTCTTTCTGGTGGTTTTTGGTCTATATAGTTTGGTATCAACCAAATTAAGCTGGTATATTCTTCCCCTTTATCCGATTTTGGCAATTTTTATCGGTTATTTATTTCAAAAGGCACAAGCTTCTTCTACTGCTCGTTCGTGGATATTGATTAGTATAGCAACTGTAGCTTTAGTTATTTTCCCTTTAACACCTCTCAAAATTGTTGGTATTATCAGTCCTTCAGTTAAACAGATAGTAGCAGTCTTCTGTTTTGTGATTGCTGCCACTCTACTTGTTCTCATTTTACTGAAAAGGCTTACTCCTAGGTCGGCGACTATTTTACTATTTGCAGTTTTTGTCTTTTCTGGAATCAGAGAAGTTAGAGGACTTTATACTGCAAGAGTAACCCCCCTATCTGCCTTAGCACAAGTGGCAGAGCAAGAGGATTTTAATAAGAAAAATCCCTTAATAATTGCTAAGTTATCTGCTGATCTTAATCATCCCAGTGCCTTATTTTATAGTAATAGACCGATTTGGTGGGTGAGGAGTGCCGAAGAACTTAAAACTGCCGTCAATAGCGATAAAAATCATGAAATTATTATGAGTAAAGAAGATTTTGAGAATTTATCTTCCGACTATGAAATTCAAGTATTATCTGAAAAAGCTAGTCTAGTTTATGCTAAAATTTATCCTAAGAAATTTTCTGAAATAAATAATTAAAAAATCTATTTTATAGATAATAATTTATTTAATTCTGTAGCTTGAGATTGCTAAAATACAGGATTAGATAATGAGGAAAAATTTTAAAATCTTCTGCCTGCCTGATCATGAATATACTTGTTAGTCTTGCTCGATTACATAGAAAACAACTTAGTTTCGCCCTTCTGGTGTTTTTGATTATAGGTAGCACTTGGTTAGCTTTCTTATTCGCTCCAGAAAGAACAAATGATGGTCTTGTTCATTTATTTTGGAATAGTTTTTGGGCAGAGCAAGTTAAGTCTGGAGATTTATTCCCAAAATGGTATGCTCAAGGCTATGGAGGCTACGGAAATGCTGCATTTTTATTCTATCCTCCTCTTTTAAGATATGTAGCTTTTCCCTATCATTTGCTCGGATTTTATCCAGTTGTTGCTCTAAGATTTACGGTGCTAACTATTTTACTCATCAATATAATTAGTGCCTCAACTCTAGCAATGTATTTATTCAAAAAAAAGAGCATAGTTTACTATCAACTAATTATTATTTTAGCAATTAATCCTTACCTATTTTACTGTTTATTTTGGCGCGGAGCATTAGCAGAATGTTTAGCCATTGCTTTAATGCCTTTTTTTATTGTCGCTCTTTTAAAAATATCGAATGTAATTACTTTCGCCAATGGTTTAGCGCTAACAATCACAACTTCTTTGATAGCACTAGCTCATCTACCTAGTCTGATTATTATATTTTTTCTGTTTGGTATTTATTCGCTAATTATACTGTTTAAAAATAGAAATTTTCGAGATTTTTGCTGGCGGATTCTCTTTTTTATCATCGGCATAATTGTTTCTTTTCCTTACCTAATTCCTGCGGTTTTTAATTTAAAGGAAATTCGTCAACCGATAGGAACTTCCCTGGGTGATTGGGTGGCTTTTGGTAATAACTTTTATCAAAATCGACATACTTTTATAATTAGTCTCATTTTCAGCATCTATCTAATTATCTATATCTTAAGTATTCGATCAGTTTGGCAGAGAAGAAACAAGTTAGAAAAATTTGATTTTGATCCGGTTGCTCTCATAGTTTTATCGGGCCTGAGTATATTGATGATTTCACCTCTTTCTTTACCACTCTACAAAATCATTTTTCCCTTGCAAAAAATCCAGTTTCCCTTTCGCTTTATTGCCGTGGCAGCGGGCCTAGTTTCTACTTTGGCAATTCTCTCTATTTCTGTGAATTTTAAACAGTTCAAAAAACGCCTTTTAGTCAGCTTGTTAGTCATTGCTAGTTTGTCTATTCCCCATTACCTTTTATTATCAAGTGTCCTAACTCCTCTTTACCAAGATTCCCGGGCCAAAGAACAACTCAACAACTTAATTACTGCAAGGATTAAACAGCCATCTTATCAATCCCAAAGAACAGCAACGGCCAATTTGTTACCAGTAGAACCAATTAAAGTCGGCGGTAAAGGATTTAATCTAGCAGCTGGTCTCTTAATTGTTCCAGATGTAGTAGATTATCTTCCGGCTGCCCTCAGTCAGAAAACACCTTTCTGGAAATTTCAAGGTAATACCGTTTCTCCTGCTCAAGGTTATCAAGACCATTATGTTCGCAATGGTGACGGTCAATTAGCTATGGTCAAAGCTTCTTTATATAATCGTATTTGGGATTGCGAAATCGTTTCAGATACTCAGGTTGATCTGGGAATTACTTATTTTAGTCGCTGGCACTTTGAAACTAATCCCAAAGGAATGATTAGCAGTCAGGGAATCTCTCAGGACGGCTTATTTACTCTGCAATTAAAACCGGGAAAATACCAACTAATTGCTCAATATCGTGCTTAACTAAAGGGAAAAAAATAAATTCCCCGTCCGGGACAGGGAAAAAATCTGTCTTGATCAACAAAACAATTAATCCAAAAATCCCATTAAAGTTTCGGGATCATCGATTTCATTGGAAGCAACGGGACGATTACCCATGACTGTATAGGTTTCGCTAATGTGCAGATGACTAAGAGCGATCGGACGATTGCCAGAAATCGCTAGAGTGCTACTGACTTCCATACCACTAGAGCCGACAGGACGCAATCCACCGACGGAAGAATAGGTACTAACCACTTTCAGATGGCTAACTTCCACGGGACGGCCTCCGGGTAACATTTCATCTTCCGTGAAGTGAAGATGGCTAGTACCAACAGGACGATTTTCGGGTAAGCGATGTTCAGGTTGATAGAATTTTAAGGCTTTGGAAGCCGATTCAGCGTTGTTTTTCACCGAAAGGGCGACCACTTCTTTATCCTTGGCGGTTTTAGCCGTAGTAGCTTTACCGCGTGAGCTGCTGGTCTTTTCTTCTGTGGTTGCTGGGGTTTGAGTCCCGTTCGTTTCTAGATTTTCCACCGTCATAACCTGATACTCCTTTCCGTTAATAGCTTCGGGGAAACGATAAGATTTAAGTTTAGGGTATTCTCGAAGACTTTTAATCTTTTTTTAAAATCCTCTCTAATATTAAGATACATCTTTCTTTCCCAAAACCCTATAAGTGTTGGTAATTTGATTGATAATTTATTTTGCCTGTTCTCTACACCTAGCCGCTAATGTCCGCTTTTCAACTACAAGCACCCTTTCAACCCACCGGGGATCAACCGGCAGCGATCGATAAATTAGTAGATTCCCTGCAAAACCGGCAGCGTTTCCAAACCCTCCTAGGGGCAACTGGCACCGGCAAAACCTTCACCATTGCCGCTGTGATCGAAAAAATCGGCAGGCCTACCCTCGTCCTCGCCCATAATAAGACCCTAGCCGCCCAATTATGTAACGAATTGCGGCAATTTTTCCCCAATAACGCCGTGGAGTACTTTATCAGCTATTACGACTACTATCAACCGGAGGCTTATATTCCCGTCAGCGATACCTACATCGAAAAGAGTTCTTCGATTAATGATGAGATCGATATGCTGCGCCATTCAGCCACGCGCTCGCTGTTTGAACGCAGGGATGTGATCGTCGTCGCTTCCATTAGTTGTATTTATGGTTTAGGAATGCCTGCGGAATACCTAAAAGCGGCGATTTCCTTAACAGTTGGTCAAGAGTTCGACCAAAGGCAATTATTACGGGCCTTGGTGTCAGTGCAGTACAATCGCAATGATTTGGAGTTAACTCGCGGTCGTTTTCGTCTGAAGGGCGATATTTTGGAAATTGTTCCCGCTTACGAGGATCGGGTTATTAAAATTGATTTTTTTGGCGATGAGATTGAAAGTATTCGTTATCTCGATCCCCTGACGGGGGAAGTTTTGCAAAAATTAGAGCGAATTAGTATTTATCCGGCCCGTCACTTTGTTACCCCGGAGGAGCGTTTAGAGGTGGCTTGTCGGGATATTAAAACCGAGTTAGATAACCGTTTATTGGAGTTAGAAAAAGCGGGCAAATTACTGGAAGCGCAACGTTTGGATCAGCGGACTCGTTATGATTTAGAAATGTTGCAGGAAGTGGGTTATTGTAATGGCGTAGAAAATTATTCGCGGCATTTAGCGGGTAGATTAGCGGGGGAACCGCCGGAATGTTTGGTGGATTATTTTCCCCAAGATTGGTTATTAGTTGTGGATGAATCTCATGTTAGTGTGCCGCAAATTCGCGGGATGTATAATGGCGATCAATCACGAAAAAAAGTTTTGATCGATCACGGGTTTCGTTTACCCAGTGCTGCGGATAATCGTCCTTTGAAGTCGGAAGAATTTTGGCAGAAAGTTAATCAATGTATTTTTGTTTCGGCCACTCCGGGAGATTGGGAATTAGAACAGTCAGAAAATCGCATTGTTGAACAAATTATCCGACCGACGGGAGTTTTAGACCCTGAGATTTTTGTGCGACCAACCGAGGGACAAGTAGATGATTTATTAGGGGAAATTAAGGAGCGAGTGCGTTTAAATGAACGGGTTTTGATTACCACTTTAACTAAACGCATGGCGGAAGATTTAACCGAATACTTGCAAGAAAGGGGAATTAAAGTTAGATATCTACATTCAGAAATTCAATCAATTCAACGGATTGAAATTATCCAAGACCTGCGAGAAGGGGTCTTTGACGTGCTGATCGGGGTGAATTTGCTTCGCGAGGGGTTAGACCTGCCGGAAGTGTCTTTAGTGGCGATTTTAGACGCAGATAAGGAAGGATTTTTAAGGGCTACTCGCTCTTTAATTCAAACTATCGGCCGGGCTGCTCGTCATATTCGCGGTCAGGCAATTCTTTACGGAGATAATCTCACCGATAGTATGATTAATGCGATCGAAGAAACCAAGAGACGACGCGCTATTCAACAGGAGTATAATCAGAAACATGGGATTATTCCGCAACCGATTGTTAAAAGGTCAAGTAATTCAATTTTGGCTTTTCTGGATATTTCCCGTCGCCTAAATTCCCAACAATTAGAGCAGGTTTGTGAGAATATAGAAGAGCTTTCTTTGGAACAAATTCCCGAGTTAATTCAACAACTAGAAGCGCAAATGAAAGAAGCGGCGAAAAATCTAGAATTCGAGTCAGCAGCTAAATATCGTGATCGGATTAAGCAATTACGAGATAAGTTATTAAATCATGTTAGATAAACCTATGACTAGATTTATTCATGACCAGTTTGCCAAAGATTATCTCGAAGAATTATTATCTTCTCTGGGAGAGGTAAAATCGGCACGGGTTGTACGAGGAGAAGTACGAGAAATCGATGTCTGGTTTTCACCCCAGATTCTCGATAATAATCCTAGAGAACTGCTGGGATTACTGGGAAAAATGGCGATTAATCCCTGTTTATTTGAACCCTTTCGTAATCCTGTCACCGCTACAGAAATTAGAACTTGTCTGTTAAAACTATTGGAAGTGGAAGGGGAAATTAATCGTCAAGCAAATCGTCAGAAAACGAATCTTAACGATGGGGAAATCCCCCGTCTCTGGATTTTGACTCCCAGTGCTTCCTCGCAACTGTTAGGAGGATTCGGAGCTAAATTAGATGAGGAGAATTGGGGGGAAGGTATCTATTTTTTGGCTCCCTCTTTACGCACGGCAATCACCGTTATCCATCAATTACCCCCAACAGAAGCAACTCTCTGGTTAAGAATTTTAGGCCGGGGAAAAGTACAAGCAAGGGCGATCGATGAGTTAGAATCGTTACCAGAGGACCATCCTTTTCGGGTAAATGCTCTAGAATTATTATTAAACTTGAGAACTTCTTTAACTAACGATCAAGAGCTTGAACAGGAGGACAGAGAGTTAATTATGAGATTATCACCTTTATACACTTCCCGTCTTCAGGAAGAACTGGATGCTGGCCGTCAACAAGGTCTTCAACAAGGTCTTCAACAGGGTCTTCAACAGGGTCTTCAACAGGGTCTTCAACAAGGTCTTCAACAGGGTCTTCAACAGGGTCTTCAACAGGGTCTTCAACAGGGAGAACGTCTGGTGATAGAAAATTTATTGAAAGCTCGTTTTGGTAGTTTAGACCCAGATTTGTCCCTAATCATCGATCGCATTTTATTATTACCAGTGGAGGAGTTTACCCCTTTAATAATTAATTTATCTCGCACAGAATTAATTGCCCACTTTTCTAATTAAAAGCATAACTCAATCCTTTGATGATACTGGATTTTAAAATTGGCTGATTAACCAGAGCAGGCAATTTTCTGGGCAAATTCGGGGATATTGAGGATCGTTCTGGAACCAGCATCAGCTTTCTTGCTAATTTGTGGGCAATTAGCGGCAATTTAGCTCTGATCACCTTGAAATAGCTTTTCTAAAGCTTCCTTCAAGGTTGGTTCCATGACAATTTTATTTTGATAAGCAACTGTTACTCTAGCGATTGTCGGGACACTATTTTGGTCTGCCACTAGATACAAAGGTTCTACATAAAGCAGCGATTGTTCAATGGGAATAATTAATAGGTGTCCTTGCAAAACTTTAGAACCGTCCCGATTCCAAAGGGAAATCTGTTGAGAAATATCTGGATCTTGGTTAATTAAAGCCTCAATTTGATTCGGTCCGTACACTAACCTTTGTTTAGGAAATTGATAGAGTAATAACTTACCATACTCTCTATCGTCTGAACGCGCTGCCAACCAAGCGATTAAATTTTGCCGACTAGAGGGAGTATAGGGATGGAGGAGAATAAATTCTTCTTTGTCGGAATCGGGCAGTTTCATGATTAAATAATAGGGTGATACAGCCTGGGGTTCCGTGCCGTAAATTTCTAGGGGAATTTCCCATTGATCCTCCCGATTATAAAATACTTGCGGATCGGTCATGTGATAGGTTAATAATCTTTCCGCTTGGGTACTAAATAAATCTTCGGGGTAACGGATATGACTGCGGAGAGTTTTCGGCATTTCTGCTAAAGATTTAAAGAGATAGGGAAAGATTTTACTCCACGTCTGAATAATTGGATCATTTTCATCGGCAACATAGAAATTCACCGTTCCATGATAGGCATCCACTACCACTTTCACCGAATTGCGAATATAGTTAAATTTATCTTTTCCTGGGTCAGAATAGGGATAGCGATCGCTGATAGTATAAGCATCAATAATCCAATGTAATTTACTACTACTATCGCCCACATCTGCCGCTACTAAATAGGGGTTGCGATCATAATTTAAAAAAGGGGCGATAGTTTGCACGCGATTTTGGATATCACGACGCATTAATAGGCGAGTTTCGGGAGTAAAATCTTGGCTAAATAACATTTGCCAATCCCGCAGATAAAGGGCAAATAGCCAACGTCTCCACCCCGTACCCACTAGGATTCCTCCCTTGCCATCGTAGGTATTATAGACATTTCCATCCCCGCTAGGAAAATCCAATTCTTCTACGGTGGTGGGAGTCATCACATAATTATTAGTTAATTCCCCGTAGTAAATGCGGGGTTTACCAATGGGAATACTATAATCAATTAATTCGCTAGAGGTTTGTAGGGCCCCTTCGTCTTTATTTGTGCCGATATCTTTGACAAAATAGTAGGGTAAACCCCCGGCAGCCACTAAATTAACCGGGGAAAGAGTGAACCCATAACCATGAGTATAAACTAGATGTTTATTCACCCAAGTATTAGCAGAAGTGGGAACCGCACTATAATCTAATTCTCTAGCGGCAATAATTGTCTGTTGTTTTTCAGATATTTGACGTTCCTCGATTTTTTCAGGCAGTCCTACGCGTACCCGATAGCGATCGATATCAGCATCGGGGAATTTATAATATAAGCGAATTTGCTGTAATTGTCGGTTAGTTTCTAGCAGTGGTTTGGTGTCCCAAAGACGAATATTGTCGATAGTTAGATGATTTCTCTCTAAAACTTCGGCATTTAATTCGGCCTGTGGATCGAAAACTTGGGCATCAATTCTATCTAAGGAAAAAGCCGCTCTTGTGGATTGAATACTTCTTTTAATGTAGGGTCTTTCTCTCACTAATTCATTCGGTTGTACGATTATTCTTTGTAATCCTCCACTGATAATTGTGCCACTTATCCAAACAATTAAATAGAGAAATACAGGAACTAAGTAGGGGGAAAATACCAACTTTTTCTTGGCTGTTTTGTATAATTTGCGACGGTCTTTTTTACCAAATAATGCTTTTTCTCCTAACCATAGACAGGTTATTCCTGCAATAATTCCCAGAATAATTTCAATAAATTGACCAACATGAACATCGATATAACCCGCACCATAAACTACTCCTTCGGGAGAATAAAGTAGCAGGTAACGCTGAATAATATGGTGTAATACTAGCAGCCCCATTAACCCACTCCACAGGGCGTACAAATGACGCAGTTGCGGACGGGAAAACCCCGGAAATGTTCCCAGAGAAAGACTATCGGCCGAAAAAAGATAGGTTAAACTAACAGCAAAAAGAGTATATATTCCTACACCACTGAGCCATAATTCTAGTAACTGCCACAGGGGTAATTGAAAGATGTAAAAACCTAAATCATTACCGTATTGAGGATCGTTAATATTGAAAGGAACACCATAAAAATATTTTAAAAAGTTCGCCCACTGCCCAGCAATAATAAAAGATAGCATTATAGTAAATACTATAGATATTATTCGCAAGAAATCCTCGGTTTTAATTAATAATCCCAAGACTAAAACAGCGATAATTAACCCTTGCCAAAGATTACTGGAAATATCGGTTAATACTTGCCTAATCCAAACTATTTCCAGAGGAGAACTTATGGAAGAACTAAGGTTAGGAAGATTAAAATCTGGTGTCCAGAGACTGAGGGCTAGTTTACTGTAATACAATAACATTGACCCGATCCAAGCTCCAATTCCCGTTGCGATAATCAAAAGACTGAGTAAATTAATACTAGGAGATTGAGGACTAAGAGGATAACTATCTTCTTTGGGTTTTTGCCAACGAAAACGCTGGGCTAAACGTAAATTAGTAAAAATAAAGAGTAGAGAAAGAATCGCACTTCCCCAACCTAATCCTAGTTGCCAAGATAATTGTTTCAGGAAAGTGTTTAAATAACCCATCTCGGTAAACCAGAGGCTATTGGCTACCACTAATATCCCCAACTGCCCGATCACAAGGCAGCCGAGAAACAGTAGAATAGGTTTAGCGATCGAGCTTCGGTTATGTCTGATCAGCATAAATAAAGTGATAAGGGAGAGTCTTTTTTCATTCTAGCGATTTTAGTTTCTCCCTGCTGCTTTTTCTTAAGTAGGTGGGTAGAATTAAATATAAGATGAACGTAGGTTGGGTTGAAGAATGAAACCCAACGCCCGCATGGTTTACGCTACTGCTAACCCATCCTACAAATAATTGTGCCTCCCTACTTAATTTAAAGATAAACTTAAGAAACTATAGCCGGGTTAGGGCAATAATTTAGCTTAAAATCAGCAATTTTACCTAATTTTAGCTAGGATTAGCAGACTGGAGTATTTCCCGAAAAATCCTGCGTCGATAGGAAGGAGATTCATTACTCATATTCCATAAAGTTTCGTAGAAAAAGAAAGAAACGCCAAAATTTTGTTGTCTCGATTTTTCCACTTGTTGAGTAATATTAACCATCGGAATCGGACGACCTTTTAAACCAGATAAAATCCCAATAGCCACGGGGATAGATTCTCTAGCTTGCTGTAATTCTGGTTGCGATAATTCCCAGTCAAAGGCGTTCATATCAGTTCGATACACTTGTATTATTAACTCATCAATCAAGTTTTTTTGTTGCCATTTTTGCCAATCTAAAAGATAGGATTCTAGGGAGAAAGTGTAGGGATTAGGAGATAGGGAAATAATCGCTGTAGGTTGGCGCTTTTTAATCGTCTGGGCTAAACTATTCATATAGTCAGTAATTTTATCGGCCCGCCATTGAATCCATGCTTTATCTTGGTAATCTTGCGGTGGTAATTGTCCCGAATGTTCCCTTTGATAGAGTTTAATCGTGGTTTCATCATAGCCAAAATCGGTGGGATAACCAAAATGATCATCAAACTGAATTCCTTCTATATCGTAGTTAGTAATAATCTCACTGACTAAATCCGTAATAAAGTTTTGTACTTGCGGATGTAAGGGATTTAACCACACCCGTTGATGCACTTTTCCTTCCCACCAAATCACACTTTTATCCTGTCTTTGGGTTAACCAATCGGGATGTCGTTTGGCTAATTCTGAATCCGCAGGAGCCATAAAACCAAATTCAAACCAGGGAATAATTCTTAATTTTTTCCGATGACCTTGGCTAATTATTTCCTCTAAAAAGTCGCGATTTTTTAAAGATTCATGGGGATCGATCGCTCGTCCCGTGACTTTTTCTGCTACCTTAGAAGGATAGAGTGTATAACCCCAATTCCAGACCGTGGGATAAATAGTGTTAAAGTTTAAATCGGCCAACCTATCAAGGGCATCTTTTAGGATTTCCGGTTTAAATAATACCTCACTATCGATATTAGTTAACCAAACTCCACGAATTTCGGGGTTTTCTTGGGTTTGATTGGTCGATTGTGCGGGAAAATTAAAGGTTATCGTCATGATAAAAGCAAAGATAATTAAAAATATTAACCAGCTTATTTTCCCGTATCTTTGACTATAAATCACCAAACTATCGGCGAAATTATTAAAAGTTTTACTGATTTTATTCATAATGGGAAGTGGGAAAGTGGGGAGACTTTTCAGTTATCAGTGAACAGTAAACAGTAATCAGTGAACTAATAACTGATAACTGATAACTGATAACTGATAACTGATAATGGCTAAAATAACTAAATTATCTCTCTAAATTGCGAGGATCTAGGGCATCGCGTAAACCATCACCGAGTAAATTAAAAGCTAAAACGGTGAGAATAATTAACAAAGCAGCTGGCCAAATTAACCAGGGTTGTAGAACAATAATTGAGGCATTGGTAGCCAGAGAAAGCATATTTCCCCAACTAGGATCTGGTTGTTGAATTCCCAAACCAATTAAACTTAAAACCGATTCGGCCACGATAAACCCCGGCACGGCTAACGTAGCAGAAATAATGATATAACTGGCAGTTTGGGGCAGCACATGACGCAGAATAATATAAAGGGGTTTTGCTCCCATAGCTTTAGCGGCCTGAATAAATTCCTGTTCTTTCAGGGATAAAACTTGACCGCGAATTACTCGCGCTAATCCCGACCAACTGATAAAAGAAGTAATCAGGACGATTAATAAAAAGCGCTGGGTGCTGGTTAATCCTGCGGGTAAAACGGCCGCTAGGGCCACGAGTAAATATATGCCGGGGATAGTCATTAAAACTTCCACAAAACGCATTAAAATCGCATCTAACCAACCGCCAAAATAGCCAGAAACGCCACCGACAAATAAACCGATAGGGAAAGAAATTAAAATCCCGACCAAACCGATAAATAAACTAATTCTGCCCCCGAAAATCAAGCGACTAAAACTATCGCGTCCCGATTCGTCAGTTCCCAATATATTGATTCTACCATCGCCGATGACTCCGAACAGATGGAGATCAAAAGGGATACCGGGGAATAAAGTTACTTCCTGCCATTTTGGCGGCAAAGGTAGGCGAATTTGACCTAAATTATAGGTTTCACCCTTAACCAAGAGACGCAGCGGCAAGGGTTTGTTAAAATCTCTCATTAGCTTCCGCTCACCAGTTTCTATATTAATAGCACTTTGAGTGGTGGGATAGACGTGGGGGCCAATCCACTCACCCTTGTTACTTCCCGACTGCGAGCGCCAAAAGATTTGGGTGGGGGGTAGGAGAGACTGACCGGGTTGGGAGGAGTAGGGAGAGTAGGGAGCGACAAAATCCGCCGCCATTACGCTTAAATAGAAGATTAACAGTAAAACTGCTCCCCAACGGGCGAGAGGATTATCTTTGAGTTTGTGCCACCAGTCCATAGGCGATGAGGTCAATAGGAGAGTTAATCTTTATTTTGCTAGTTTGATTGCTACAATTTATCATACCAACAAAAAAGCTGTCTAATGTTTATTAATCCCCTTGTTTATGAGAAATCTTCTGTCTATCGTCAAGATTTTGAGACAGCGCAACCGTTTAAGCATTTGGTCATCGATAATTTTTTAGTTGGGGAGCAAGCGCAAATTTTGCTGGACAATTTTCCGAGTTTTAATCCGCAAAAAGCCATTAGTGAGTTAGGAAAAGTTGGCGGGAAGGCGGTTAATGAGGATTTAATCGGTTTGGGGGGTGTTTATCAACAGTTTGGCCGCTACGTTCAAGCTCAAGAGTTTTTAGAGTTAATTTCCGAATTAACCGGTGTCGATAATTTAATTCCAGACCCTAGTTTTTATGGGGGTGGAACCCACGAAAATTTACATGGTCAAGAATTAGACCCTCACATTGATTTTAACCTCGATGAGCGTCATTGGTATCATCGCCGCTTGAATTTATTAATCTATTTAAATCCCCAATGGCAAGCAGATTGGGGAGGTAATCTAGAGTTACATTCCAATCCTCGTCAACCAGAAGAAAATAAGATTAAATCTTTTGTACCTATCTTTAATCGTTGTCTTATTTTTGAAACCAATGAATATTCATGGCATGGATTTTCTCAGATTAATTTACCAGAAAATCAACGGCATTTATCCCGGAAATCTCTGTCTATCTATCTCTATACCAAAGAACGTCTGGACCAGAAATTATCACCATCTCATACAACTTTTTACATCCCGCGCCCGCTGCCAGAAAATATTCAACCCCATCAAGTTTTAAGCTCGGAAGATTACCAACAAATTAAAATTTTACTGAAAAGACGGGATGATTTAATTCGTTTTTATCAAGATAGAGAACTGAAAGAATCTCAGGATTTAGTTAGTTTAAAATCCCATATTAAGCGCTATCTATCCCTCCAATATCCTCGCCTATGGAAAATTATTAAAAGTTTACTCCGTTGGCAAAAGTGACCTGAGAAAAAATCCCTACTTTCCAATCAGAGAGAGTAGGGAATAATCAAAAAAAACTAACTGGGAACTTAGCCTAATAACTGGGTAGCACGCGCAGTTAAAGCATTGGCAGTCAAACCATTATAGGCCATAATTTCCCCGGCACTGGCGGTGGTTTCTCCCCGTTTCCAAGCGAAGACATCCCGACGCGCATTACTGCGTAACATAATCGGTTCTAACATGGCGCTTGTACCACCGGTTACTCCGATTAAAGCATCACCAGCAAAGAGACTGTCAAAACCAGCATCATCAAGGAAATTATTATCAGCTGCCGAGCTAGTTTCACTCATCACATCGCTAGGACGATAGAGACGACGGGGATTAATTACCGAGACGATTTTTACACCGATTCCCGCTGCTTCTAACTGTTGTGCAGACTCAAAGACGGGTAATAAAGTCATATCGCCAATGACGGCAAAAACGACTTTTTTACTGCCTTCCGATTCGTGGAGAATTACGCCGCCTTTTTCTAAAGCTTGACGGGTTTGCTCAAAGGTGGTTCGCACCGGTAAAGGCGATTTACTAGCGGTGATTGTAATGCCTTTATTGCTAGTTCCTAACGCCCATTCATAACAGACTTGAATACTGTTAGCATCGCAGGGAAAGAGAGGAAAAATATTACCATTTCGCATCATAGCGGCGAAATAATTTTCAATCTCTGGGCGTTGGTGTGTCCAACCATTACGCCCTTGCTCTAAGGCTCCGGCGGTGAATAAAGTAATAGTAGAAGGGGTGGGACGACGTAACTCGGCCATCGCTTGGGTTACAGTCTGCCAAATCGGTAAACCATTGATAGCAAAAGACTCGTAGGAACACCATAAAGTCCGCGCTCCCAAGAGAGATAAACCGACGGCTAATCCAGCACAGGCATCCTCGCTTAAAGGCTCATAAACTTGACCGTTAGGTGCTTGGAAATAGGTATCATCGCTGGTGGGGTGAATAATCTTTAAACCGACGTTAATATTATTAATTCCCGAAGCGGCATTACCATCAGCATTAGTGACGACAAAATTGGGGTCAGCTTTACCCACAGCTACCACTAATTCCCCCATGGCAGTGGTGGCCACTTTTTTATCACCACCCACAGTATATTCCGTCATCGGTAAGGTTCCTAAATCCGGCAGCGGGAAGACTTTTTCCGTTACCACTGTTTCCACTGCCGGACCGCCTCCAGAGCGCTCGAAATTAGTACGAACAATTGCCCAAGCTTCAGGGGGTAAAGCGCGTTCTTGTAAGGCACTAACGATATAATCTTTTTCTAAAGAATCGCCTGGATAAAGATTATGGGAAGCCGCTCCCCGTTTGTGAACTCCCGCCCCTTTAAGTTGTTTAATAATGATCACCGTTAGTTGGCCTCCTAAAGCTAATTGGGCGGCTTTATCCGTGGCCATTAACACCGCTTTCATGAACTCCAGACGCTGGTTAAAAGAGAATTTAGTGCTATCTACATATTCCCCATTTTGATTAGCATCATCGAAGTCTTTGGCATTAATGAGAATCACTTCCTCGAAACCATTACCGCGCCAATAGGCTTCCATTTCGGCGTTAGTTTTCAGGGAAACCATGCTATGGTGTTCTTGGGAATAGCCATTCCAAACTAAAATCGGCAGAAAATTGGTAATTTCAGGGTAAGCAGTGTGGAAATGACCAAAACTACTCATAATGTAGGGTTCTCCTAAACCACCATCCCCGATAGTCACAGGGAAAAGGGTATTAGGGTGTAATTTGGCCGCCGCCATGGCAAAATGTTGGCCTTGGCCCAAAGGACCGGCGGGCCCGAGCAGTCCGGGGATTTGTCCAGAAAGATGCCCTAAAAGTCCGTGTTTTTCCCGAAAACGTTCTCCCAATTCCCTGACGTTGCTGATGCCCATGGCTTCGAGAGAGCGATCGAGAAAGACGTTACTATAAAAACCGGGGGCATGATGGCCCACTTCGGTGAAGATATTTTTCTGGCCCAACATCATCAAAGAGGCAATTACGTCGGCAGCGCTGGCAAAACCGCCGGGGTGTCCCGATTCTTTGGTAGCGGTGATTTGTAGGGTGAGGTAACGCAAAGCATCGGCGGCTAGGAGGGTTTGATAGATAGCATTCGGGTCATTAGCGGCAATAATAGCGGTTTTTCCCTCAGCAATAGCGGCTTTTCCTGCATATTTATCAAATTCGGGTAAGGAACCCCCAAAATATTTTATTCCTTGACAAAAATCGGGAATTGTGCTAGTAGCTGTCATAAAATTAATATACCCCTTTACATACAGGCAATCATTAAAACTATCTTACAGTTAGCGGTAACTCTCGATAGATGCGATATTACACGGGGTTTCCATAGGCGATCGACTATTTGTGCTACACTGATCGCCAATGTTAACAATAAAATTAATCCTATTGATCATGTTAAATAGCAGCCAATTACAGGATTTAATCAGTAAATCACTACGTTATCTATTAATTATCGGCACTATTGCCCCCCTAACTTCCTTAGAAGCCCGCCCAGTCCAAGCCACTCCTCCGAGTAGTCCTACACCCCCTAAAGAAGCGATTGCCCCTATCCCCGCAGAAAGCAAAGAGTACACCCTAGGAGAAGGAGATAAAGTCCGCGTCACCGTTTACCAAGTCGCGGATTTAAGCGGCGATTTCCTTGTTTTAGCCGATGGAACCCTGACTTTACCTCTGATTGGTAGCGTCAAAGTGGAGGGAATGACCGTCACCGAAGCCGGCCAAACCTTGGCCAAACGTTACGCCACCTATCTCAAACGTCCCGTGGTTACTGTTAGCATTCTCACTCCCCGGCCCCTGCAAATCGCCATCGCGGGGGAAGTCAATCGTCCGGGTACTTATACAATTAACCCCGAACAAAGCCAAAAAACGCCCCTATTGACCGAAATAATCCGGCAAGCGGGGGGAGTGACTACGGTGGCCGATATTGGTCAAGTTCAAATCCGACGCAACCTCAAGGGACAAGAACAGCTAATTCAAGCGAATCTCTGGCAATTAATCCAAAAAGGCGATACAACCCAAGATATTAGCCTCAGAGATGGCGATAGCATCGTTATTCCCACTAAAACGACCCTTAGCGTCGGGGAAGTCAATCAATTAGCCGATGCCAATTTTGGACTAGATAGCGATCGAGAAATTAATGTTACTGTGGTGGGAGAAGTTTATCGTCCGGGGTCCCATCGTATTGTCCCCACTGCCAACAATAACAATAACAACAATAATGACCAAGATCGCGGCGGCACCAGGAAACCGGCCCGACTAACCCAAGCTATCCAACAAGCGGGAGGCATCAAACCTCTGGCCGATATCCGACAGGTACAAGTGCTGCGTTATACTCGTGACGGTTCCCAGCAGAAAATCCCCGTAGATCTCTGGAGTTTGCTCGATAAAGGTGATATGACCGGCGATATCTTTCTTCAAGAAGGTGATACGGTGATTATCCCCACCGCTACTGAAATCTCGGCCAAGGAATCAGAAACCCTAGCATCGGCTAGTTTTGCCCCTAAAACTATTAACGTGAAAGTGGTCGGAGAAGTGGCCAAACCGGGGACAATTGAAGTTCCTCCCAATACCCCTCTCAATCAGGCAATTTTAACCGCAGGAGACTTTGATAAGCGTCGGGCCAATCAGTCCACAGTGGAATTAATTCGTCTCAATCCTAACGGGACTGTCACCAAAACCTCAATTAACATCGATTTTTCCCAGGGTATCAACGAGAAAACTAACCCGATTCTCCGCAATAATGATGTGGTTGTGGTTCATCGTAGCAGTCTGGCATCTGCTACCGACACCCTCGGCACGGTTTTAAGTCCCTTTACCGGTCTGACAGGCCTCTTCAACGGATTTTTTAATCTTTTCCGTTAAAAAAGTTTACTTTACCCGGATGTCATTAGCTAAGTAATCGAGCTAATAATAGATATAGAAACGGCGAAAAGTCGTGAGCAGTCACGGCTTTTCTGCTCGATAGACTCAGGAAAGAAAACTATGATTTTTCTCCTTACTCTAGCCCTAATCGCCCTGTCGATTAGCTACAATGTTCAAGGCGAAATAATTAGCCTCAGTACCCGCTTATTAGGTCTTTTTTGTGGCTTATTAAGTTTGTTCTTTACACCCCTACCGGTAAAAGTTTTTATCCTTGTCACCTTAGTCCTCTTTAGCTGAGATTTTAAACCCTAAACCCAACTAAAACCCTAAGCATACTTAACCCATCAAAAAAACTGTTATGCAAAAACGCTATCTCGGTCAGACTAATATAGAAATTACTCCCCTTCTCGTGGGTACTTGGCAAGCAGGAAAAAAGATGTGGGCAGGTATTGAAGATGAGGAAAGTATTCAAGCCATTCGTGCCGCTTTTGAGGCAGGAATTACCACTGTAGATACAGCCGAAATCTACGGGGAAGGTCACTCGGAATTGATTGTCGCTCAAGCTTTAGCCGATGTGCGAGAACAGGTAATTTATGCCACCAAAGTTTTTGCTAATCACCTCAAATATGAGCAAGTTATCGCAGCTTGCGATCGCTCTTTAAAAAACCTCCAAACTGATTATATCGATCTTTATCAAATTCATTGGCCTAGTGGCTCATGGAACACGGAAATAGTGCCTATTTCTGAAACTATGGCCGCTCTTAATTATCTGAAAGCAGAGGGAAAAATTCGCGCTATAGGGGTTTCCAATTTCTCCCGCTCTCAACTGGAAGAAGCCAGTCAATACGGCAGAATTGAGAGTATTCAACCTCCCTATTCTCTGTTTTGGCGCTCGGTAGAAAAGGAAATTATGCCCTATTGTATAGAGA
Source organism: Microcystis sp. M079S1 (assembly GCF_020246425.1). Taxonomy (NCBI): domain Bacteria; kingdom Bacillati; phylum Cyanobacteriota; class Cyanophyceae; order Chroococcales; family Microcystaceae; genus Microcystis; species Microcystis sp. M079S1. The sequence continues at coordinate 14,582 of NZ_JADBSZ010000146.1, read as the reverse complement.
ATAATATTTCTATTCTGGCCTATTCTCCCCTTGCCCAAGGTTTATTAACAGGAAAATTTAGAAACGGTTATCAGTTGGCAGCCGAGGATCATAGAATTAAAAATAAACTCTTTCATGGCGAAAACTTTCAGAGGGTACAAGCGGCTTTAAATCAATTAGAACCGATTGCTGAACGCTATAATTGTTCCCTAGCTCAATTATCTCTTGCTTGGTTAATTAAGCAACCCCAAACTAATGCAATTGCTGGGGTAAGAAATGCCGCTCAAGCAGTTAATAACGCTCAAGCAATGACAATTAATTTAACCCCAGAAGACCTAAAATTAATTGATAATATTGGTAAACAGGTAACTGATTTCTTGGATGATAATCCCGTGCTGTGGGATTTCTAAAAATTATGCAGCAGTTATCCTAAGGGTGAAGACAGAAGTTTTGGTGGGTGCATCTCAACATTTGCAGAAATACCGACAATCAGCAATTATCAGTGACTCTTAAATTGGTACAAAAATATGAACAATCGCGTCTAAGCATCCCACCGAAAAACTAATGCGCGGGGGGTTTGGGGGCGGCGCCACGACCCCAACGGGGGGTTTGGGGGGTAGAACCCCCCAAAAGCTTGGATTGAGTGATAAAATCGGAAGTAACGCCCAATTTTAAAAGAGAGTTTCCCTTTAAAAATCCCAACTTAGTAGATTTACGAAAGTGAGATTCAGTTCCTGTTCTTTGATTGTAACTGGCTACTTAGTTGATGATAGGTGGTGCGTTAGTAACGCACCCTACGTTTTACTTAGTAGATTTACAAAAGTGAGATGCACCCTATTTAATTCTCAGGAAAAAGCCTGTATAATGACAGCTATAGTCCGATTCTTACCGCAGGATTATCCCTATGGCTAAATCCAAAAAACACAATCTGCAATGGATCAAAGAAACCCTCGACTTAAATCCAGATCATAACTGGAAATCTAGTCCGGGTAACAGTATTTTTGTAGCTGGTCGCGGTGCAGTTCGCTTTGAAGTTCCTCAAGATTGGCATTTTGAACCCGATGATAATTCCTTTCGTTTTTTAGATAGAAAACCCCCCAATGATGATTGTCGTTTAGAGGTTTCCTATAATTTACTTCCTCCCGGAGATTGGAAAGAATTACCCCTGAAAGGAATGGTCAAAAAATTAGCTCGTGAAGATAGCCGCAATCCTCATGAAATCGGCGAAGTTATCCAAGAAAAACGTCAAACTGTGCGCATTGTTTGGGTGCAAATTCAATTCATCGACCCCCAAGAAAATCGGCCAGCTTATTCGCGTATTGCCGTGGGTATTGGTTCTGGGGTTCAATGTTTAATTACTATGGATTATTGGGTCGATGATGCGGACAAATTCACCCCCGTCTGGGATACGGTTATCTCCTCGCTGGTGTTAGGTTTATACATTCGCGATCCCCGCAGCGGTTTAGCTTTCCCCGACTAAAGGTAATAGCAATTTTGCAGGAAAATTTCCTTGACAAAAAACCTTAATTGTGATATAGGAAAAATCGATCGCCCGACTCTGGTGGGGATAGCTGCCGGTTCCCGCATTGACGGGATGTGCAGGAAAGCAAGAGGCACTCAGACTTAAACGCAAGCTATGATCTTGAGGAATAGTGATAAAAGTGGCTTGCATGACAATATTTAGGGGCGATTCGGGATTATTTACCCGTTTATAACCCTGAGTGATATTAAAAACTCGACCATCGGGGGTAACTTGAGAAACCACCGCGCAGATATCGAAACTAACCGCATCTGCTTGACAATAACAATCCAGACGGGGACTACCCAAAATCGTTAAATCTTTCCCTAGGGGGGGAGAAGTGTAGGTAATCACATCACTGCGACAGTCTAGCATAGTGCGGTCGAATATTCCCCCCGGTAGGGCGCTATGACCTCCTAAAGATGGGACCGGTCGCCAAGGATCGTGAACGATGGTATCCTCGATCGCAGGTTCTAACAAAATCGCGCTTAATTTCCCCTCATCCTCGCGCAGATTGGCTAAACCTTGACTAGCAAGATAATAAATTTGCTGATTTTCTGCGGGAAACTTCTCCAGATATCGCCATTGATTAGACCCCATTTGAAATAGATACATAGGAGGATTTTTTAATAACTCCGTTTCCTGACCTTTTAAGAAATAATCAAACCATTGCAGCTGCATTTTATCCACAGGACTAATTGCCTCTTGACCATAATCTATCTCTCCTACTTTTCTCCCCCAGGGTAGATGAGTCCAAGCACCAATAATTAGCTGTTGGGGATAGATAGAACGCGCTTGCATTTCTTGGTATAAACTCAAAGTTCCCCGGAGATGAGGATCGAACCAACCTCCGATATGTAACATCGGTAAATCGATATTTTTTAAAAGGTTTTGCGGTGATAATTTTTGCCAATATTCATCGGGAAGATAACGAGTAATCCAATCGTGATAAAAAGAATCAGCAGCTAAATCTTGCAGAATTTGGGGAGAGGCAGCAATAGGATCAAAAAGGGGTAAATTTCGGGAAGCTACCCAGAGTTTTTGATAAGCTGTTTCGTCCCCTTTTAATCTAGCTGTTTCTGCGGCTAATTGTATTGCCCAAGCGAGATTATATTGTAAATTAAATGCTTCATTTTCATAGCCCCAATCTCGATATAAATCGTGAGCGATCATCGCCGGGCAAATAGTTTTTAAAGCAGCATGACCATTGGCAGCCGAATATAATTGGGTCATTCCCTGATAGGAAAAACCATACATTCCCACCACACCCGTATTATTAGGAATAGTTAAAACCCATTCAATAGTTTCTAATCCGTCGCTAATTTCATGGGCAAATAAATTAAAATTTCCCGTCGAGTTTCCCCGTCCCCGCACATCCTGAATTACTACAATATAACCCTGACGTGCATACCAGCTAGGATGGGCATAAACCACCGTAGAAGCGATCGCTTTTCCGTAGGGTTGTCGCATTAGTAAAATGGGAAAAGATTCCCTACTATCGGGACGATAAATATCGGCAGCTAAACTAATTCCATCTTTGGTGATCAAACTAGCTGTTTCTTTTTTTATGGGGTAGGGATTAAGCATTATTATCTCTTTCAAATAAAAAATACGGTCGGGTGGCTCAATCGAGAAAACTTGACAAAGACCAGATAAAGCTTAACTAAATGTTACAATAGAGGCGGACTGCCTCAACTGCCTAGGACTGGAGAAAAATCAACGATGCTACGACTAGAGAGAATTAGTAAGATTTACCCGACGGGAGAAGTGTTAAAAGATGTCACTTGGGAAGTAAAAACTGGCGATCGCATCGGGTTGGTGGGAGTCAATGGGGCCGGAAAATCCACCCAGCTGAAAATTATTATGGGGGAAGTGGAACCCACCGCCGGGGAGATCATCCGTCCTACCAGTCTCCATATCGGCTATCTTACCCAAGAATTTGAAGTGGATCCCCGTCGGACGGTACGGGAGGAATTTTGGACGGTGTTTCAAGAAGCGAATCAAATCCACCATCAACTCATAGAAATTCCCCAGCGCATGGAAAAAGCTGATCCCGAAGAATTAGATCGCTTAATTCATCAATTGGATCGCCTACAAAGACAATTTGAAGGGTTAGATGGTTACGGATTAGAAGCACGCATCGAGAAAATTTTACCAGAAATGGGCTTCACTGTTGATGACGGCGATCGCTTAGTCAGTTCCTTTAGTGGTGGTTGGCAAATGCGGATGAGTTTAGGCAAAATTCTCCTACAAACTCCCGATATTTTACTCCTCGATGAACCGACTAATCATTTAGACTTAGAAACCATTGAATGGTTAGAAAAATTCCTCAAGGATTTAACCACTCCCATGGTCATAGTTTCCCACGACCGGGAATTTCTCGATCGTCTCTGTACCAAAATTGTCGAAACCGAAAGGGGAGTTTCTACCACTTATTTAGGTAATTATTCTGCCTACCTACAGCAAAAATACGAACAACAATCTGCTCAGTTAAGTGCCTACGAACGTCAACAAAAAGAACTAGAAAAACAGCAAGCTTTCGTCGATCGGTTCCGTGCCAGTGCCACCCGTAGCACCCAAGCAAAAAGCCGGGAAAAACAATTAGAAAAGGTAGAAAAAATTGAAGCACCAATCGCCGATGTGCGGGCCTTAAAATTCCAGTTTCCTCCAGCAGTGCGTAGTGGTCGAGAAGTGGTAACTATTAAAAATATTGTTCACATTTACGATGATAAAATTCTCTTTTTGGGAGCAAATCTGGAAATAGAAAGAGGCGATCGAGTGGCTTTTTTAGGCCCAAATGGTGCAGGAAAATCCACGCTTTTACGTTTAATTGTTGGGTTAGAACCCCCCACAGAAGGCTCGATCGAAATCGGTAAACATAACGTTATTCCTAGTTATTTCGAGCAGAACCAAGCGGAAGCTTTAGACCTAACTAAAACTGTTTTAAATACTATTCATGATGAAGTTCCCGATTGGAAAGATGTGGAAGTTCGCAGTCTTTTAGGGCGATTTTTATTCAGTGGGGAAACGGTATTAAAAAAAGTAGAATCCTTGAGTGGTGGCGAAAAAGCGCGTCTTGCCTTAGCCAAAATGTTACTTGCTCCCGCTAACTTATTAATTCTCGATGAACCCACTAATCACCTCGATATTCCCGCCAAGGAAATGTTAGAATCAGCTTTAAAAGTTTATGAAGGTACGGTTTTAATTGTTTCCCATGATCGTTATTTTATCTCCCAGGTAGCTAACAAAATTGTCGAGATTCGGGATGGCGAATTAATTGTCTATGCGGGAGATTATCACTATTATCTAGAAAAACTAGACGAAGAAAAACAAAAAGCCGAACAAAAACGCATTGAAGCCGAAAAAGCGGCCAAAGCTGCTGCGAAACGGGCTAAACAAAAGGCCAAAAAAGGTTAGAATGTAAAGTATCACCCTATCCACGATTATCTATCGATGAATTAATCTTATGGCAGCTATAAAAGTAGGCGATCGAGTTCCCAATTTTTCTCTCCCTTCCCAAACAGGGGCAACGGTTAATGTCAGCGATTTAATCGGTAAAAAATCCCTGGTAATTTATTTCTATCCCAAAGATGACACTCCGGGTTGTACCGCAGAATCCTGCGCTTTCCGCGATAGTTACGAAGTGTTTACCGATGCGGGTGCGGAAGTTATTGGTATTAGTGCCGATAGTCCCCAATCTCATCAACAATTTGCCCAAAAATATAATCTTCCCTTCACCCTTTTAAGTGATAGCGATAACCGAGTCCGGAAATTATTCGGTGTTCCCTCTACTTTGTTCGTCCTCCCCGGACGAGTTACCTATATCATTGATAAAGAGGGAATCGTCAGACATATTTTTGATTCTATGTTAGATTTTAAGGCTCACGTTACCGAATCTTTGAACACAATTAAATCTTTTTAGGTTGATGATTATGCAAGAAATTAAAACATCTATCCGATAATTAGGCTGGTTCTGACTTAAAAATAACATTAATGGTGTGTTAATTTTGACTAACACACCCTCAATCCATCTTCTATCTTTAATACTAAATCGGGTTATTAAAAACTGATTATTTATTCCCCCTTTTGCCTTTTGCCTCTTGCCTTTTGCCTGTCCTTATAAGTAGCATATACTCAACGGATTTAGTATAAATTTATTCTTACTCATGTCTGCAAGAGATAAGTTTCATGGATTGGTTAAGGATGACTTGGAAAATTAGGGTTGGACAATCACTCATCATCCTTACACTATCGACTTAGGTTTTGTTAATTTTTATATAGATTTAGGTGCAGAAAGGCTATTAGGTGCTACAAAAGACGATGAGAAAATAGCAGTAGAAATCAAAACACTTTTAGCAGCTTCGGCAATTTCAGAATTTCCTACAGTTTTGGACAACTCTTGTCGATTTACCCACTCGATTAAAGCCTCGTTTTCCCAGAACGTAGGCTTTCTCACCCGCTTATCCGTACAGATTGCCTTATCATCTTTCCAGGTATATGGTTCTCTTTTGGTCGCCGTTCTCAGGGGTACTTTTCCAGTATCTAAACTGATTTCTTGGATACTTTCTCTTACTTCTTCCTCCGGAAACTGATGGCGATGAACAATTCTTTGGAGCGTTTTTTCGGAAACTCTTATCCCTGTATATTCTTCCTCTGGTTTTTCGATAAACAAACCCCTAATTGAGCGGTGATGTACTCTAGAGTCTATTGATTGAACCCAAAGAACAACTTCTGGGGCCAAATCCGGCAATTAATTCTCCTGTGGAGGGGGAGTCTGCCGAGAACGGCCCTGTCAAACCACCTAGTATATAGTAAAGACTTTCAGGGTGTTTTGCTTGACCACTCAAATGGACTTGCTATCGGAACGATAAAAGCTTAACTTTCTTTGCGCGATGCTAAATAACAAACTACAACTTCTGTTAACCAGGGTAGGCCCATGGGCTGTTGGAGGCCTGCTCGGCGGTTTGATCGGTTCTCTGGCCGCGGTACTGCTGACTGAGGCAATTAAGCAAACCCTCAGGATTGCCTCTGGCCTAGGCAACGTCTGGCTACTGCTGCTGCCTCTGGTCGGCGTTACCTTAGCAGTGCTAGTCCTGTTTGGACTGGGTAGGGGGCAACCCGTGCAGACCTTAGCTCCCCGGGGGGCAACTTCCTCTAGTCGCTGGGGTTCTCTCATGGACTGGTACTCCTTCCCCCATGACATTGCTCGCGCCGATTTGACCGGCGACGTGGTTAACGCATCCGGCACCGAAGAGCGGTTTCCTTGGAATCTAGCACCGTTGCGCGCCCTGGCCATCCTCTCCACTGTTGGACTGGGTGCGCCTATGGGAACAGAATCACCGGCAGCTCATATTGGCGTGGCGACGGGAACCTGGTTAGGTAGCACAAATCCAGCCCTGGGTCAACTGGTGCGGCCGCTGGCCATCGGCGGCGGTGCGGCCAGTGTTTCTGCCCTGATGGGAATCCCTCTGGTGGGCAGCTTTTTTATGTTTGAGTTGAGTCAGCGACGCCAGGTTCCGATCACCCCGGAGCGGGCAGCGGCGATGTTAGCCGGGGGACTGGTGGGATGGGCAGTCAACGCTGCCTTTAAGCTGCAACTGATCCGGCTGGTCGTGCCGCAGCTTCCCCCGACTGACTTCTGGGATACGGTGGGTGCCACTTTGTTGATCGGAGTGATCGCCGGCACGATTACAGCCCTCACTGGTGAGGCGATCTACTGGGCCAGAGGCTTGCGGGACAGGCCCGCCACTCGTCTCCTGATCGGTGGCCTGGTGATGCTATTCTTGGCGATCGTGATCGGACAGGTGGCGACCCCCGCAGCGGCTTTTGGACCAGGGGGAGCCGCTATCGTCTGGGCCGAAAACATTAAAACAACTCCTTACCATCTGTTAGCGGTAGCTCTGCTCCGGGCCGCGGCCACCACCGCTGCCGTTTTAGCCGGGGGCTGTGGCGGCGTGTTTGTCCCTTTTCTGGCGATCGGCGACCTCAGTGGCCGGGTGTTCGCCACCACCTTTGAGATTTCGGGGGATCTGGCGGGTGCGGCGGGGGCAGCGGCCGGTATTGCTGGTGGCTATCGCCTACCTCTGACCGCCATGGCGATGGTGCTGGGGGTGGGTGGCCCGGGGGCAGCCCAGCTAACCTGCCTTGCCACAGTAGTGGTCGCCGCCCTTTCGGGATTGGTGGCCGCACGGGCAGCCAATCAACTCTCCAGTTCCCTCCGGGCAATGTTCCGCTAGAAGCCACCGTCAGGGGAATGACCGTCATATCCAGAGGGTGCAAGTTCCTTGCGCCCCTACTTTTGGGATTGCCGCCTAACGCAATCTACCAGATCAGCGATCGCATTAAATACGTTTTATTTACCTCATACTAAATCCGGTTATTAAAAACTGATTATTTATTCTCCGTTTTGCCTTTTGCCTCGTGCATGAGTGCCTCTCCTGATATGTAACCTATACTCAACGGATTTAGTATCATACCATTTTTCTAAATTCCTGACAGTAAAATGTAGGGTGCGTTAGACGGCGACAATCTCTGCTCTTACTTAGACTAGCAATCCGTCGTAACGCACCACCCACGAGATCTATTAAAAATAGAATAATGCCTAATTATAGAAGACCTAATGTTTCTGGCGGTACTTATTTTATTACCCAAGTTACTTATCAACGTCAACCCTGTCTATGTAGTGAAATTGGACGGAAATCTCTCAGAGAAGCTCTTCAAAAGGTAAGAGAAAAACATCCTTTTTTAATTGATGCTTTTGTTTTGTTGCCAGAGCATTTTCATTTTTTGTTAACTTTGCCACCAGAAGACAAGGATTTTTCTGTGAGATTGCGATTGATTAAAAGTTATGTCACCAAGCATTATGCAGAACAATTAGGTATTAACCGCGAAGTTTCTCAGTCATGACTAAAGCGAAGCGAGCGCAATCTTTGGCAGCGTCGCTATTGGGAACATTTACCGAATTGATAGCCGCAAACACGCTCCCTAAAAGATCGGCGATCGCACTATAAGATCAGCCTAACGCCCTCCACCTCACCTATAAAATCTACTATAATCAAGACAGCAGGTCATCCAATAGGTAATTCTCAAATGAATTATAAGATTGAAATAGAACAAGAAGAAGATGGACAATATATTGCTGAAATCGTCGAACTTCCGGGAGTTTTAGTTTATGGCAATAGTCAACAGGAAGCTATTTCTAAAGTTCAAGCCCTTGCTTTGCGTGTCTTAGCCGATCAACTTGAACAGGGAGAACTTCCAGAAAATCACCTCAATTTATCATTTGTTGCTCTATGAGTCAATGGTCAGCAACCAAAGCCAAACAAGTTTTAAAAGCATTAAAAAGCATAGGTTGGAAAATTAAACGACTAACATTATATTAATAATCCGCCAACACTGAGCGCTTAAAAACGGATTTACTATCATAATGTGTTGTTTTCTTGATTGTCTGAAGATTGAACACGAAAGGGAGGCGCGACATAATCGGAAGGTAAATAATTTTCGGGAATGGTTGTTGTATTTCCATCTCGTAGGGAAGTGTAACTGGGAGAGAGAATCTCAATCCCAGCTTCATTACACTTGTCTTGAATATTTTGATGGAGTTCTGAATAAATTATTACCATCAAATTGGGTTGGTTAGTGTAAGCATTTAATTGATAACTGATGTAAAAATTATCTAGGCTAGTTTGCAGGACAAAAGGTGCGGGTTCTTTGAGGATATGCTCAGTCTCTAGAGCAGCTTCAATTAAGGTTGTGTGGGCTTTTCGCCAAGGCAAATCGTACCCTAGGGTAATCGTTGTCTGAATAATTAGATTTCTGTTTAATTCCCGTGAGGAAATACTAAAGTTAATCACATTACTACTTAATAAAGATGAGTTAGGAATAGTAATAATTTTATTAGTGGGAGTGCAAATGCGAATTACTAGGAAGTTTTTTTCAATTAGATCGCCAATTACCTCTCCTACCTGAATGTGATCTCCGATGCGAAAGGCACGGGTATAGATAAGAATAATTCCCCCGATAACATTGGCAATAGCCGAAGTAGAACCAAGGGATAAAAGAAGACCTAGAAAAACAGAAACACCTCGGAAAGCAGGGGAATCAAAACCGGGCAAATAGGGAAAAGCAACTATTGCTGCTATGGCAATAATTATGACTAATAGGATATTGTAAGTCGGTTTAGCCCAATCAGTATAAAAACCAGGAATAACCAGATTTCCTCTTTCTATTGCTGTAAAAAAGGGCTTGATTAGCCCGATTAAGTAGTAGGTTATAAAAATGATTATGGCAATAATAAAGGCATTGGGAAGATATTGGCCAATGGACGATAAAACCAGTTCTAATGATTGATAAAAATAACCTAAAATACTCTCGCCAAAAACTCTTGTCCAGGGAAATAAACGAAGTACAAATGTTGCATAATTAAATAATAATAAAAAGAGAAAAAGTAAGCGAATTATCCGAAGAACTCGCAGCCAAAAAAAGCTTATATTAGAGGAAGATATAATCTCAACATTCCCTATTTTAATGCCTGGCGTCAAGGATTCAATCAAACGTCTAATAAAGGGAAATAGCTTCCCTGAAATTTTGATAACTGCAAAGCTAATAATCAAGAAAGCAAAGGTGGCTATAACCGTATAAATGATGTTCTTAAGTAGTTGTTCGGGTTTTCGATCTTGGCGATATTGAGCGATAGCGACCTGAATTTTTTGTAAAGCTTGTTGAGCTAAAACCTCCGGCGTTGAACGATAGGCTTTTGCATCTCGCTCCGTCACCGTTAGAATCACTTCTTGATCTACACTTAAATAAAGTGAGTTATCATCAGGAATCTGCTCAATTGTCAGGTTCTCAATAGGAATAGAATCATTTTGAGCAATTCTTTCAATTCTCCGGGTAATAGCGTTAGCTCTCTCCTCCGCCGAAAATGAAGAAACTCCCCGCCGGATAAAAAAGAGAGTTTTTCCATCTAACATAACTGGAAAGCCGTCAATTTTATTTTCCGGTTGTGTCGGATTTTGAGCTATTCCCAAAAGAGGGGAGGTTAGAGTCAGTAGTAAAACTACAAAAAATATTAGCAAGGTATGCCCAATTTTTTTCATCCATCCTCTAGCTTTAGATGGTGTAGTTAGCATTAAATATCTTTGATTAATATCGACAACTGGTACAAATTGCATAGGATTAAGTCAGATTTTTTTGTGTGTAGTCGGGTAAGCTTCAGGCATTACTGTCCTCGATGAGGTGCAGAGAGCCTAGGTTGAGACAGGAGTGGGAAAATTGGCAACACCAGAACTTTGTAAGGGTTGCCAATATTTAGGGAATTTAAGCGAGTTTTTCCTCAACATCTGTTAGTGATGGAAATGGGAACCAGATAATTTTGACTGATAATTAGACTGAGATTTAAAGAAGGCGATCGCTGAATGAATATCCCGCAACAATAGAGCCGCCATATCGCGACTAAATCCCTCCTTGATCACCACGCGCTGCACGGTTAAATCTTGGCGATTTTTGGGCATTGTATAGGCAGGAACTAACCAACCCCGCTCGCGCAATTTATCCGCTAAATCGAATAAACTATAATTAGATTGATCGCTAATTGTCTCCTTTAATTTCCAAGCAAAAACTGGAATAGTGCTGCCATCGGTAATCAATTCAAACGGTCCCATCTTAGCGATTTCCCCCGATAAATACAGGGCCGTATCTCTACAGGCTTGATGAATTTGTCGATAACCCTCTTTACCCAAGCGTAAAAAATTATAATATTGAGCGACTACTTGATTACCAGGGCGAGAAAAATTCAGAGCAAAATTAGGCAGATCACCGCCTAAATAATTACAATGAAAGATTAATTCTTCTGGCAATTCTGGCCGATCTCGCCAGATAATCCAACCGACGCCGGGATAGACTAAACCGTATTTATGCCCGGAAGCATTAATCGATTTAACCCATTTGAGGCGAAAATCCCAGACTAAATCGGGATCGAGAAAAGGGGCAATAAAACCACCACTAGCACCATCGACGTGCAGGGGAACTTGCCAGCCGGTTTCTCTGTTCAATTTTTCCAGGGCATCATTAATTTCTTGGACGGGTTCGTAACTACCATCAAAGGTACTACCCATAATTGCAATTACCCCGATCGTATTCTCATCAATTAGTTTAATTGCCTCGGTCGCATTGAGATGAAAACGACTCCCTTCCATCGGCACAAAACGCGGTTCTACTTCCCAATAACGACAGAATTTTTCCCAACAAACCTGCACATTAATGCCCATGACTAAATTAGGTTTGTCGGTGGGTTTACCCTCTTTTTGTCGGCGTTTGCGCCATTGCCATTTTAAAGCCATGCCTCCCAACATCGCCGCTTCACTGGAACCAATGGTAGAACAACCGGTTGCCGCTTCGCTTTCGGGAGCATTCCAGAGTCTAGCGATCATATTCACACAACGCAGTTCAATTTCGGCAGTTTGTGGGTATTCATCCTTGTCGATCATGTTTTTATCGAAGGTTTCCGCCATTAATTGTTTGGCTTCCGGTTCCATCCAAGTGGTGACAAAAGTAGCCAGATTCAGGCGAGAATTACCATCAAGGGCGAGTTCATCGCGAATTAAATTGTACGCCACCGCCGGCGGCATTTCTCCCTCGGGAATCTCGTATTTAGGTACGGCGGAAGTCAGAGCGCGGGAAGCATAGGTGGGGGTAATTAGTGCCTCTTCCGGACTAAGGCGATCGAGATTAATTTTCTGATGAACCATAACTTCCTTAATAAAATATCTTTTTTGCTGAGAGTCAATTACCAATCATTCCAAAAATAATAGCAATAATCGAGACGGATAAAAAATAGGAAAGCATCCCTTGGGTTGCTACCAGTCGCCGCATCGCCGTACTATTAATACTTGTATCGGAGGTTTGATAACAAGCCGCCATACAAAAACCTTGATAGAGAAATTCCGTCCAATTGGGTCGATCGCAATTGGGAAAAACTAGGCCTTTACCATCATGATAGTAGCGCACTGCATATTCTTGGCTGTAGATCAGTTGTCTGGCTAACCAAGCACTAATAATACTAAATCCTGTTTAAAGGGTTAATTATTGCTACTATGGCAAGAGTGCCTCCTGCCTGACTTGCACCAGGAGTCTGTTAATAGCTTCGGAAATTGTCAAAACCGAGATGTAGTTACTCATTGAACACCACAAAGGCTAAAATATGGAGTGTTATTTATGAGCCATTTATCCCTATCCGAACAGATTACCGCGGAACTTCTAGCAATCCTGATCGAAGAAGAAGTCACCTATCCCTGGGATGTAACCGCTGTTGAGAGTCATGATCCCTTAGACCTGACAGAAACGCCTTTTTCTCTGTGTGAAGGACTGGAAGCGACGGCGATCGAAGCACAAGCTGATAGATTCTTTAACAGTTTACACCAAAAATTCCCGACAGTTTCCGTTTCACCCCGGTCTAATATCTTTGATAAATTTGCCTCTTTATTGCCGGCCGAACATTTAAATCGTCTAGTAGAAAGCGCTGAAAATCTAGTGAATAGTCAATTAGACAACCTTGATCGCCTTGTTGTTTGTCTTAGCGATCTCTTTCCCCAATGGTCTCCAGAAGATTTACAGGTTTTTGCTCGTCCCTACGCCTATACTATGCGTAGTGGCCAGAGCGAAACTAATATAGACACCGAAAATTGGCAAAATCTTTCCGAAATTGAACAAATTCGCCTGAGTGCAGCCATTGCCAGCCAGATTTTCCGCGACCTGTCTTCTCCTGAATAGTCATCTCATTTTATTTTGCACGACTACATTAGGTTACACTTCATCTTTATGAGAAACGCTATATCTCTTTATCTGATTTTTTGCTTTTTGTTTCTACCCGTCAGAAAGATTCTATAACTTGTGATTAACTTTGAAAGCACTTTTTAGGGTTGGATGCGTCATCAGACGCATCCTATATTTTCAAAGTTTCTTACCTAAAATGTCGTATGAATGCCCCCGCTAAATTTTTCGACAAGACATCAACCTTTGCGGGGGATGAAATCCGACCAGGATATTGACTGCGAAGCACGATTTTAATTCTACCATTTGTAGGTAAACTGTGTTATACTTAATTTATCCAGGGTCGAAGATTAATCAATGCTAGTCGTAGAAGCGAAGCTAAAAAACGGGACACCAGAGCAATATCACCGGCTTGATGAAGCTATCAAAACTTCTCAGTTTGTGCGTAACTGTTGTGTTCGTCATTGGATGGACAATAAGGGGACAACCCGCAATGATCTCCAAAAACTTTGCTCGGTACTAGCTAACAATAAAGAGACCCCTTGGGTTAACAAATTAAACTCTCAAGCTCGTCAATCGGCTGCTGATAGACCCTGGCAATCAATTAGTCGATTTTATCATAATTGTCGTGCCAATATATCAGGGAAAAAAGGTTTTCCTCGGTTCAAAAAGCATAGTCGTTCGGTTGAGTATAAACGGGAGCATCTCACCTTTGTAACCCCTAAATCAGGTTTTTATGTCAAGCTATTTTGAAAGCCTTGCTAGAAACCAGTTTTATGGATAAGTATAATTACTGACTTGCATAAATGAGATGCTCCCAGTATAAACTAACGGGTTACAAACTATCTGATGAGCGACGTAAAATCAAGTTCACCGATGGCTTTAAAGCAGGAGAATTTGATTTATGGTGTAGTCAAAAAACCTTAGTTTATTATTCAGATCAACAGATTAAACGGGTAAGAGTTGTTAGACGTGCTGACGGTTATTATTGCCAGTTTTTAATTGACGTAGAGCGGCAAGAATACCATAAACCAACGGGACAAATAACAGGAATTAACTTAGGGTTAAAAGAGTTTTATACTGACGCTCAAGGTAATACTGTAGAGAATCCACGTTATTTAAGAAAGTCAGAAAAACGACTGAAAAAAGCACAAAGGAGATTATCAAAACGATTTCGTCAAGGAAAGAAACAGTCTAAAAACTATCACAAGCAACGGATAAAAGTAGCTAGGCTTCATCTTAAAGTGTCAAGACAACGTAAAGACAAAGCAATTAAAGACGCTTTGGCGTTAGTCCAGTCTAATGATCTGGTAGT
>NZ_JADBSZ010000145.1:0-2900 GCF_020246425.1 Microcystis sp. M079S1 | reverse complement strand
GGATACAAGGAATTACTGGGTATGTGGATTTCCCCTAATGAGGGTGCAAAATTCTGGTTGTCAGTACTCACCGAAAGCGGAAGTTTCGCTAAATCGTCCGAATTTGGTGCTGGACTTGATGGAGGAGTTTCGTCCTGTGGTGGTGGATGCGATCGCGATCGCAATTATTCAATCTCAGGTTTTAGATCCTGCTGATTTTGAGCCTTCGCCTGATGGGGATGGTATTTGGTTGGGGACGATGGCGAAGAAGCTGTTTTTGACTGAGTTGGAGCGTCATTTTAATACGGCGTTTATCTATCCGCCCCAAAATCGTAATTTACGGCTGAGTCAGATTTTGGTGGAGCAGGCGCGATCGCTGGCGCGTTGTTTTGTGGAGCGATCGCTTGATTATCAGCCTTATGTAATTAAATAGTGGTAAGTAGCTATGTATAAGTAGCCTTAAAACCCAAAGCGTGGGTCGCCCGCGTAGCGGGCGACCCACGCTTTGGGTTTGGTTTTTAATTATACCAAGCCACTGAGCTAGTCTTGTGTGCAAGCTAGCTCAGTGGGAGCAGTGGTTGAGAATGAGGGGGATTTAGTTCTCAAATGTAACTCGCTTATATAAATCTCTTAAACTAATCTCGAAGCTAACGCATTCAAGTTTAAGAATGGCATCTTCCTCTAAATATTCAGTTAATATCCATCTGTTATCTGGCTGCTTGGTATATTGCTCTACCCAAAAGCTGTTCTGATAAATCAAGACATATTCTTTAAATGATGGAATCGAACGATATAGCTTAAACTTGTCTGCGCGATCGTAACTTTGTGTAGAATTAGATAAAATTTCGACAATCAGCAATGGATTAGTAATTGCAGTTTGTTTTTCATCGGTGAAAACAGACTTTCCTTCAATCGCCATCACATCAGGATAGGTATAACGCTTATGTTCAGGCATCCACAAGCGCATATCACTCATAAAGACTGAGTAATTTAAGTCCTCTAAGGCTAACAAAATCCGCGCTAAGAACTTAGCCGTCAAAATATTATGATTTGCGGTTGCTCCTGCCATTGGGATAATCTCTCCATCCACAAATTCGCTTTTAAATTCGGCTTTTGCTTCTAGTTCTAGATATTCATCTACGGTGTAGCGCTTGGTTGTTGCAAGTACCATCAGTGATTAGCCTCTCAACTTTGTGGTAATTATATCGTAACTTAACTAAGGCTCTCACCCTTAGCCCCCGATTTTTGGGGGAACAAGAAAATATAATATTTTTCAAGTCCCACAGAATTGGTGGATTTAGGGGGCTTAGATAAATCGAAATGTAGATAGTTAGACTTGTTGTTTACAAGGTAGGTGGTGGGTTCTCTAGTTCAATTTCAATGGATAGATAAAGTTATGCTGTGGTTGGTATGTTATGACGTTGCGGACGATCGTCGCCGTTTAAGGTTGGCGAAGCGGATCGAGCAGCGCTGTCAGAGGGTGCAGCGATCGGTTTTTGAGTGTCCTTTGGATGAGTCGGTGTTGGATCGGCAGTTAGAGAGGTATTGGTTGCCTTTGTTAAATCTGGAGCAGGATAATTTGCGGGTTTATCCTTTGGATGCGACGGCGAAGAGGCGGACTAGGGTGTTTGGCAGTCCACGTCCTTATGAGCCGCCTGATTTTGTGATTTTATGAGTGTTAAGCAATGTAAAGTATTGGCTATTTTTGTCGCGGGTCGTTATGACTAGGTTTTAGGAGTTTGGGTGATTATTTGTGGGCTAATGGGTGTTTTTTAGTTTGACTTGTTGGCGAAATTGGGCTATTTTATTGATATTGCACTTTTGAAAACAATTTTAAGTTTTCCATTTGTTTTCGAGTTCGTTTGTAAACGAATGTTAAGTGGACTGCAAAAAACGAACCTTGAAAACTTCATAGTATATAGCATTCAGAAGCCTAGGCTTCGCCACGATATTTACCCCGCAAGGGGACGGAAACCACAACAGCACCGCCTTGTCGCGGATCGTTTGTCGCCTTCGCCACGATATTTACCCCGCAAGGGGACGGAAACTCTTCACAAATGATACTATACTCTCAACTGATAAATTCACTTCGCCACGATATTTACCCCGCAAGGGGACGGAAACTGTTAGGGTTAAATGGTTTGACGGTGCAGTGGTCGTAAGTCTTCGCCACGATATTTACCCCGCAAGGGGACGGAAACTCAGCAAGAGACATTTCTTCTGTCTTGATTTTAGTGTCTCTACTTCGCCACGATATTTACCCCGCAAGGGGACGGAAACCATTGTCAGCCGCCGCACGTTGCAACGGTGGATCGATGACTTCGCCACGATATTTACCCCGCAAGGGGACGGAAACGATGAGTTTCATAATTACGTTGTCAATGGTGGTTCCATCTTCGCCACGATATTTACCCCGCAAGGGGACGGAAACTGGTCATTAGCGTAGCGTCAGGCTCATCGGCAGTACTTCGCCACGATATTTACCCCGCAAGGGGACGGAAACTTAGAGACTTCTTGGCTCCATACAGCGCCATCACGGGTTGTCTTCGCCACGATATTTACCCCGCAAGGGGACGGAAACTGAAAGGCACACTATCCAACTTCCAGTCGCGCTGGTCACTTCGCCACGATATTTACCCCGCAAGGGGACGGAAACAAGACGCGCTGGTCTTAGGGGGCGTCACGGGGTCTCCCCTTCGCCACGATATTTACCCCGCAAGGGGACGGAAACTTGGCTGGATCTAAGGCAATACTCTCTGATTCAACTGACTTCGCCACGATATTTACCCCGCAAGGGGACGGAAACACTAACCATGTCACCTATAGGCAATCTATTCATCTCTAGCCTTCGCCACGATATTTACCCCGCAAGGGGACGGAAACTCCAGAATAGGAAACGGATAAAGCTGTATTTGGCGTTT
>NZ_JADBSZ010000144.1:0-9473 GCF_020246425.1 Microcystis sp. M079S1 | reverse complement strand
CAATTATCGTAAAACCGAGTAATTGCCCGCAAGGTTCTTTCTACGGCAGTCTGGCAAGCATGGGAGTTTAAATCATCAACAAATTTAAACTCTTTCCTTAATGCTGTGTTGTACCGAAATAACTCTGTTTTGCCAACACCCTGATTATCCATCCAATAACGCAGGACTTTATTCCGAACAAATTGGGTTGTCCGTATTGCTTCGTTAATGGCTTCTATTTGATTAGGTTTTGGCTTGACTTTGTATTCTAGTACAAACATTTTGACAATGCTAGACTGGGTATCAATATCTTAACACAAAATTCTTTAAGTTGACACGGCCCCCTGCCAACCGCCTGCTGCCTTCGTTGACGTGAGCCAAGAGGGCTGCAAGGGATTGTCAATTTAATCATATTTAATCTTAAAATAGAGAATTGTCCCCGCTAAGATAAAAGTAACAAAATTAGCGACGATAATCGGTTTGCTGCTCATATAAATCCCGTAGATGAGCCAGAGAAAAACCCCCAGACAAAAGCAAATAAACATAGTTAGGGACAAGTCCTTAGCCGAACGATAACGCCAAGTTTTAATCACTTGGGGTAAAAAGGAGACAGTGGTTAATATTCCCGCCACGATCCCGATTAGTTCAATAATATTCACCGCTTATCCTCTTGGCTTAGTTTCTCTCATTTTAAACTGTTGACTATCTAAATTACTCCTGACTTGAAAGAGGGTGTAGGGTGTAGGGTGTAGGAAAGGAAACCTCTTTCATCTGTGGGGGTGAAAATTTTTTCATCAGGACTGACGACCGACGACCGACTCCTAACCCCACTAAGAAACTTTTTCAGCAGCTCCTACTTATTGAGCGATTACTATCACTGAAGTGCCGATTTGTACCTTTTCAAATAAAGCCTTTATATCTCGATCGCGCATCCTGACGCAACCGTGGGAGACGGCCCGGCCGATGAGATTTTCTTGCGGTGTACCGTGAAAACCGATAAAATTCGCGCCATCGGTCCAAAATCCGATCCAACGCGCCCCTAAAGGGTTGTTTTTTCCCGATGGCACCAGTTGACCGGTGAAAGGATGTTCCCAGACCGGTTCCCGCACCATCTGAATCACCCTAAATTGTCCCGTCGGGGTTTCCCAACCCCGACGACCGATCGCCACTGGGTAAGAAGCAATTATTTTCTGTCCTTGGTAAACAAAAACCCGTCTTTTTTTTAAATTCAGCAGCAAACGGGTTTCCGTTCGGGTTGCCGTGGTTGCGGGAAGGGAATTGCCCAGACTAATCGGGGGATTGAGGAAAAATTCCCCTATTCCTAGACATAAACAGAGAATCGGCAGAAAAACTCGCATCTGATACCAGCAAAGTCAAAATTTTTTATCCGTATTCTAATCTGATTGTGAGGATGTCAAACCGTCGATATGGTGAGTGCGGGAGGGGAGGATAAAATCGGAGTCGAGTTGGGCTAATTCGGTTACACTAATCCATAGCTGGAATATTAACTTTTGTAACTATGACCGCCGCTATTGCTCTCGATCGCGTTTCTAAAATCTATAACAATCTCCCAGTAGTTAACGAGCTTTCCTTTACCATCGAAAAAGGGGAAATCTTTGGTTTACTCGGTCCCAACGGTGCGGGAAAATCGACGACAATCCGCATGATTATCACCCTAACCGAAGCAAGTCAAGGAGAAATCGCAGTGGCGGGGTATGATGTGAAAAAATACCGCGATCAGGTGAAGAAAAATATTGGGGTAGTCTTGCAACAGATTAGCGTTGATGGGGAATTAACCGTCTGGGAAAATATGGAATTTCACGGCCGGATGCACCATATCCCCAATCCCCAGAGACAGGAATTAATCGATCGCTATTTAGATTATGTCAGTTTAAGCGATCGAAAATCTGCCCTTGCCAAAACTCTTTCCGGAGGGATGAAACGACGTTTACAGATTGCTCGCGCTCTTCTTCACGAACCAAAAATCCTCTTTCTCGATGAACCGACTGTCGGTTTAGACCCCCAAAATCGTCGTCGTTTGTGGGAAGTAATTCGAGATTTAAACCAGCAAGGAATGACAATTTTATTAACCACTCACTACATGGAAGAAGTGGAATTTCTCTGTCAGGATAACGGCACGGGAAAACTGGGCAGAATTGGCATTATGGACGCAGGCAAATTAATCGAATTAGGAACTATAACGGATTTTCGCACTAAGTATGGCGAGGGTTTAGTTATCAAACAAGTTGGCGATAAAATCGATTATAAATTCTTCCCCACCGTGGCTGATGCCAATGCCTATCTTGACAGTTTGAGCGATAAAACTGGAGTAATGTGTCGCCCTTCCAACCTCGAAGATATCTTTGTGGAACTGACGGGACATCAATTAGATTAAATTCTTGGTTTGGCTGTTAGGAAGTTGTTCAGTTATCGGTTTTTGACTCCGGTTTTTCTGAGATTAGCTGTGTTTAAATCGGCATTTCTTGGCTTTTATCTGATGTCTATTTTATCGGCCAACCTGCTAGAGTCTAGGTCAATTAGCTGAGGCTGTCCCTAAAAACCGAGTTCAACCCTAAAAAAAGAGGCTTTTAGCGGGTTTTAAGCTTTTTGAGCCAGATAAATGGCCCAGCAAGGGAACTTTTTCCCGAGAGGGAGAGTCGTCGGGAACTGGATAAAAACTAGAGTCCCCCCTCGATCGATAGACAAAATTGACGGTAATCGTTTAGAATAAAGCACTGAATACTGACAAGATGACAATTATCCCTATGACCGATCTCCAGGCAAAAACTAGATGGTCAACAGCGCGACGATATTACGAGTTGCTTAGTGTTTTAGTGGAACGTAATCTCAAGGGACGCTATCGGGGTTCTTTTCTGGGGGTTTACTGGTCTTTGTTAAATCCCCTGATTATGACTGCACTATACACGGCAATTTTCGGCACGGTTTTCGCCTCTTATTTTGATAATTCTATAGTTAACTATGTCCTAGCGGCTTTCACTGGTTTAGTAGTAATAAATTTTTTTAATGCTTCCACTAACCAAGCTTTACCTAGTATCGTTGGTAATGGCAGTATTTTAAATAAAATTCGTCTGCCGGTTAGCATTTTTCCCGTTTCCATGGTAGTGGCAAATATTTTTCAATTTGCTATTAGTATCTTTCCCCTTTTGGCTATAGTAACTCTCTGGAAATCTCAAAGTTTACTTAATGTAATTGCTCTGATTTTTCCCGTGATCGGTCTTTCTCTGGTTTGCACGGGAGTGGGTTTCTTTATCAGTACCCTCTACGTTTTCTTCAGAGACTTACCCTATTTTTACGAAATTGTTTGTTTTGTCGCTTGGATTAGCAGCCCGATTTTCTATCCCCCAGAAATTATTCCTCCTTCCGTAAAACCATTCCTCCTATTAAACCCATTATTGCCAGTAATCGAAAGTATTCGCCAATTGTCCCTTTCCCCCGGATTACCGGATTTTGGTTTGATTTTTCAATCTCTACTCGGTGGGATAATCATCTTAGGAATTGGTTGGACTTGCTTCCGACTCTGGCGACATTTATTTATGGATTTATTATAAATGACAGAAGTAATTCGACTCGATCAAGTGTCTCTCGAAAGACGTACTCAAGAAGAATTCTCCTACGATCTAAAAAGGACAATCTTCTCTATTCTTGAAGGTAAATATCGTCAACCTGCCAAAAAATTAGTTCTAGATGATATAGATTTAGTCATTAATTCTGGAGCAAAATTAGGTATCATTGGAGCTAATGGCGCAGGAAAATCTACTCTCTTAAAAGTCATTTGTGGTATTCTGGAACCGACAAAGGGACAGGTGAGAGTCAGGGGACAAATTGCCTCTCTAATTGAATTAGGAGCGGGTTTTGATCCAGATTTACCGGTAAAAGATAATATTATTCTCTATGGGGTAATGCTGGGATTTTCTCGTCAGGAAATGAAGGAAAAAACCAAAGATATCCTTGACTTTGCTGAGTTAGAAGAATATATGGGAGCGCCGGTGAAATCTCTTTCTTCCGGGATGGTGGCTCGTTTAGGATTTGCGATCGCCACGGAGGTTCACCCCGATATTCTTATTCTTGATGAAGTCCTTTCCGTCGGGGATGAAAGTTTTAAAAATAAGTGTAAACGACGGTTAAAAAAATTCTGGAATTCTAACGCTACTATTTTAGTAGTTTCCCACGATTTGACTTTAATTCAAGAGTCCTGTAACCAAGCAATTTGGCTGAATAAGGGACAGTTGCAATGTCAGGGTGCATCGGAAGATGTAATCAAGTTTTATTTGGATTCCGTGCATCAAAATGAAGTTAATTTTTAATTAAGTAGGTAATCTCAATTAATTGTTAGATAGTAATAATGTATCTACGTTTTACTTAAGTAGCTGGTTATAATTAAATTAAAAATGGATTTTAGGTTCGATCCCCCCTGCCCCCCTTGATAAGGGGGGTGCCGATCCCCCCTTAATCCCCCCTTAATAAGGGGGGGATCTGAAAGTTTTTAATACCCACCTACCTAGTCGAAAACGCTGTAACCAAATAAAAAACCTCGGTGTCCAGCCGAGGTAGCGCTAAGTTATGTAGGAGAACTCAAGCAAATCTGTCAATGGGGTAAACCCAAACCCCGAAAACTTTTTTAAGCTAGTAGGCCAAGTTTTTTGCCATTGTCTCGGACTAAGGGAATCATATTTTGTCTGATACTCCCCGATACAATCTGAACTGGCTTGCTGTCTTGGCTGTTTTGCTTTAACTTTTAGTTCATGTAAATAAATGTAACAATATTTTTACGAATTGTAAAGAAGGATTGACAAAATAAAACTTATAGGATGTATAAGCTAAGTTAATATTTTTCGCCGATCGAAGCTAGGGAGGTAATATATAGGGAGATTGGTTCACTAGCGTGACAAGGTGTACCCAGAATGTCCTATTCGTTTTTGTTCCCACTATTCACCGCTGCCTTGGCTGCCTATTTCTGGCAGCAGTCCAGCGATGAGATCGCTTATCTGGCCAGTGCCGCCACGGTAATTAGTTTAGTGTTGAGTCTGGTTTTAGCTCCTTGGCAGATTCAGCTATTAATTCTCTTGACAGTTGTGATTGTCGTCACCTTTTTATGGCAAGGACGAGAAGAGCAGAAGAATCTCCCCGTCCCCACTCCAGAAACCGTCGGCGAGAAAAAGTATCGTGGCGCCACCTATATCGAGCCAACAGTCACCGAGGCTCCTGTCAAGGAGCGAGGAGGTAAATATCGCGGTGCGGAGGTTAAAATCACCAATAATCCGACGGTGGCTAACCCAATTCGCTCCTCATCTCTCAAATATCGCGGCGCTGGTTCAGCAAACAAGGACCAGTAATCAGTTATCAGTTATCAGTTATCAGTTATCAGTTATCAGTTATCAGTTATCAGTTATCAGATTTGAGTTTTAAGTGAGTAGTATTAAATAGAAGTTTCCTACTGTCTTTTCACTGTTTACTGTTTATTGTTCACTGTTCACTGAAACTTCCCACCTATCTACTGGTCTTGAATATAAGGCTGATTATTTTTGATACAATTGTATGCCTTTTGTAACTCGATTCCCAGATAACCGATATGTTCGGGAATAATTGCGGGATTGGTTGTTGCAAGCTCGCGGATTAATTTGAGGGGATTTTTGCCTTGATAACAAGCGACAACTTCCCCGCTGCCGGGGGTAGTTTGTTGGACAAGAATTTGTTCTTTTTCCACAGAAATCAAAAAGTTACCGCTAGGGTCAAAAAAATTGCGCTGATTGACAATTTTATCGTACTGGGTGGCGATTAATCGTTCGACATTCTCCCAAGTATCATCGTATATATGGGCTGATTGACTAATAGTAATCAATGGACCCAAGGTTAAATTATACTGGGAGCGTTGATTGATTTCTTGGCAAATATGTTGCTGTAAAGCGCGCAATCCCATGGCATTTGCCGGCCAAGCGGCAAACATATCATTACTTCTAAATATTGCGGTGAGAGATAATTCATTTTCCACCACTCGCACCCAAATATGATTTAAACAGGGACTACCTCCCTTTTCGTGGTCTTTCACATCCCAGAGGGACATAACTGCACTAGCAGCATCAATTTCTGAGATTAATTTATTAATAACCTGTGCAATTTGGTCCCGGCCAAACCAAGAGCGCAATCTTTGACCGTAGGTGTATTTAACTCCTTGGTGTATAGGGGAATCATCGAGAATTTGCCCGATATATTCGGTGAGAAAAGCTCTATCTATAGGCAAATAATTAGGTTCAGGAAAATAAAATTCTGGTGGTTCATCAGTGACAACGGCCATTAGGTCAATTAATTCTTGCCATTTACCATCATATCCTGTCGGTCTAATTGTGCCAGTGGTTTTAATCTTTTGGAGAATTTTTACCCAAGTTTCGGCAATAGTTTTTCCTTCAATGCGATGACCGTATCTTGTCCCGGGTAGGAGAGAAGGAAGATTTTCTGAGATAGGAAAGGTTAATGGTTCTCCCCAAGTTGGTAAGGGGGATTGTTTTGCATAATTTTTGACAGTTTCAATCGCTTCTGGGATGGATATAACTGGTTGATATTGAATTGATTGACGCAATTTTTCGAGAATTTCTCTGTCAATTTCTTTGTCAATATATCCAGTGGTAGAAGAATTAATTAGCCAACATTCTTTACCTGTGTCACTTTTTCCTAACTGGAATCCTTGACTAAAAAAATCTAGCAAACATTGACAGCTACCGGAGTTCTTATCTTCCTTAGTCGCGTTGAGAATAACTAAGTATCTAACGTGGGGATTTGCTATTAAGTTTCTCAGCAGGGGACTAATTCCTCTGGTGGGACTATAAAGATTACCAATCACCGCGTATTGGTCGGGATTTAAATGTTTAGCAAGGGACTGTTTTACTGTCCATCCCGTGATAATTGCCGTTTGTCCGTGACCGCAGATTAATTGATTGGGTTTATAGTGGGGTTGGTAGATGAATTTAGGGGTGGTTTCTGTACTAAGCATGGATTTAAATTAATCGTTCAAGATAATTAATAATATTTCGGTGAAGGTTTTCTATTGTATCACTCCCATCCAGTTGTAAACAATTATCTTTATATTCTTTAAATATCTCGATAAACATCTGACGAACTTTCATTAATTTTTCTTGTTTTTCGTACACTTCTGTGATGGCTCTGTTTTTAATTCTTGCTAGAGAAATATCGGGAATAACATCGATATAAATAACTAAATCTGGATTGGGAAAATGTTGATTTAACTGCCGAACAAAAGCAAATTCTTCGGGATTATTGCAATTGTAGGCCAGGGAGGAAAAATAATAACGAGTAGTGATAACGTGGGTTTGTTCTTGGTGAATAAGTTTAAAAATGCCATCGTGATCATTATATAAGTGATCATGGCGATCAGCTGCAAATAAATAGGCCATTTGTCGGTCAAATTGATTTTGATCTTTGATAGAAATAAGATTAGTTTGCATTATTTCTCGAATCAAACGACCGATGACTCCCTCGGAAGGTTCCGGACTTAAAACTGCTTTTTCCCCTCGCTTTAAAAAATATTCTTGTAAGAGTTTTGCTTGGGTACTTGTTCCCGATCCGTCAATACCTTCAAAGACAATAAACTTCGGTTTCATAATTTAATCTTCCTTCTCGCTCTAATTATCTGAATAATTGTTTTAGCCAAGTTAACCAAGATTTTTTTGGGGGGATTAATTGCGTCATTTCTCCGATAATCTCTCCCATACTTCCCCAAGCATAAATATTTTTATTGAGGGATTGTATGGTTAAATTTTCTTGTAAAGCTAAACTGATAATACTAATCATTTCTGCTGCTTGATTACCGACTATTTGCGCTCCCAGTATTTTACCATCTTGTCGGTAGATTAATTGACAAAATCCCGTGGTTTCCCCCCAGATTTGCTGTGGGACCATATTTTTAATTGGATAGTTGATCATCTTTACCTCCTCACCATAGCTGTCCTGGGCTGCTTTTCCAGTTAAACCCACCCAAGCAATAGCAGGATCGAAAGCAATAAATGAGGGAATTTGCTCGGGATTAAAGTTAAATTTTTCTCCCGTGAGCAGATGCTTGACTAACCCAAAAGCAGCCCGATGATTTAAAGTAGGATCGGGATAATTATTTCTGAGCAAATTTAGGGCATAAATGCGGGAATTATCGGTTTGTAATTGCTGATTAACCCTAATTAATCCCTCCTCTAGTTTAACTCCCACCCCGGTCAAATTTAATCCCTGTTCATTGACTTGATAATTACCGGCAAAAATGAGATCATCAACTTCGATGACACGATTGCCTAATTGTAACCATTTTTGACCCTCGATCGCTTTCACTTGACTAGGACAATAGCCGGGTAAAATCTTAATTCCTTCCGCTTCTAAAATGGCAGTAACTAAATGGGAGATTTCCCAATCAATATCCGGCAGTAGATAATTATCCTCGATAATTAAGCTAATTTCTTTCCCTAAACGTCGGAGAATTTGCGCTAAACTCACAGCCATGCTGCTGTTGCCAATAATCGCTAAATGTTGTCCCAACTTGTCTAAATTTGGCTCTTGCCAAAGGGTTTGAGCGGTAAAATAATTAACCTCATCTAAGCCGAAAATTTTCGGGACTTGCAGATAAAAACCCGTGGCGATAAGATAGTGTTTAGCCAACAATTGCCGACCATTAACCACAAATCCTAAATGGGGCAGCCGGACAAATTCCCCCCCACCCAGGATAACATCTATTCCTTCCGTGGCTAATCTCGCCAAAGAATGATTTTTATTAATAGTTTTATCTACTTCCTCTAACCATTGCCGCAACCGTTGCCATTGGGGATAAATGGCCGTTTCTTGCCAATGATTCAGCAGTTTATAGAGATGGATAATTTGGCTGTAGCCCTTGCTAAAAATGTCCTCAGATGCCTCTAAATTGTCGCTAGAAGGCTGTTGCACTAAAGCCACCCTTTTTTTGAGGTGAACAGCCAACAAAGCCGCTTCTATCCCCGCAGGAGTGGCACCAATAATTACTAAGTCGTAAACCACAAATATAAAGTAAAAAGTCAAAAGTCAAAAAAGGTGTTGGGGGTTTTGGGGTGTTAGGGTGTTAGGGTTTAAGGGTTTTAGTTGAAATTCCCCCACTTCCCCACTTCCCCCCGCAACGCGCACGAAGTGGTCTCCCCATTTCCCCATTCCCCCACACCCCACACCCTACACCCTACACCCTCTTTCAAGTCAGGAGTCAGGAATCAGGAGACAGCATTCAGGAATCGGAAACTTAACACTTAAGTAGGGTTTGCTGAATAAATTTGAAATGTAGGCAAAGTAAGGGTTTTGGGGCTTTTCTCGCTCCCACAGGTGCAAGATTTTGAGAGAATCGTCGTTCAAAACCTTGCGTCTTCATCGGCCCGCGTCCTGTAGGGGCGAAGCATTCGGGCAATAACCTATCGGTGAAAACGTAGATTTTCTATCCGAATGCTTCGCCCGTACTTATT
>NZ_JADBSZ010000143.1:0-6289 GCF_020246425.1 Microcystis sp. M079S1 | reverse complement strand
CTCTATAACCTGAGTATCCTAGCATTGTTCCCAGTATTATTACTACTAATACTATCCATAAAGGGTGTCTTTTTCCTTTATCTTTCCGAAAGTCCTTGACTTGTTTCAGTTTTTCTATTAAGCTCAACATATATTTAAAAGGTTGGCGGTCACTTATCATTTTACCTGACAGTGATCGCTTTTACTTTTGATATTCTGATGGGAGAATGAAACAGCCCTAGGGGCAAGGGGGGGTCAGACGGCTTAATCTTTTTTCTGCCTTGCGATAGTATTGCAGTATCTCTACCGTTTCCCCATCACTGTTAGCGTAGAAAACTTTTAAACCTGCATCCAATCTCACACATCTTTTAGTCGGTTCTAACGGTTTCGCATATTCCCGAAGATCAACGCTAAGGCAGAATTGGACATAGTAACCGTCTGCTCGTTTAACAATCCTAACTCGTTTAATTTGGTCTATAGGATAAAAGTTTAGGTCTCTGGTTCCTTTCAGTTTAATCGTGCCAATATTTTTCTTATCTGTGAAAGTAATTTTTTTTCTATCCTCCGATAGTTGACCACCACAGTTTTTATATTCCACAGAACGATTATTCTTTTGGAATTTAGGATAACCTTTTTTACCTTTTATTTTTTTCTTACAATTGTCATAGAAACGAGCAATAGACGACCATGCCCGTTCTGCCGATGCTTGTCTAGCAGTAGAATTTAGAGTATCGACAAACTTGAACTGTTTGGCGAGAACTGCACAATATTTATTGAGAGAATATTTATCGATTTTGTCTTCCCTCTTGGCATCCATCCAAAGCCTTAAAGCCTTATTACGGATGAATTGTACTGTACGAACAGCTTCATCAATGGCAGAACATTGACTAGGCTTAAGCACGGCTTTCATTTCTAAGACAATCATTGTTTATCGACCTCAAACAACTTATTTTGTGTTAAACTGTACAGCAGAGATTGTCAAGATTTTAGTGGCCACCGAAGCTCTGTCGAAGTGTCGTGCTTCGCTGTTTTATATTGGTCGGGGTTTCATCCCGTCGCGCTAAGCGCTTCGGGTCTTCACCCCGACATTTGAGATAACTTCAAGGCCGAAGTCGAAGTTCCAGCCGATGGCGGGAACGGCATGATCGTCACTCAGGGGGGGCGCTTCGGTGGGTACGGATTTTACCTGCTGAAGGGGAAACCGGTCTTCCTCTGGAATCTGGTAGACCTAAAACGGCTGCGCTGGGAGGGAACGACCGCGTTATCGCCTGGGAAACACGTTCTAGAGTTCGATTTTACCTACGACGGCCTCGGCATGGGAACGCTCGCTTTTAACAACCTAAGCGGTATCGGTCAGAGTGGAACTGGCGTATTGAAAGTGGACGGTCAAACGGTAGCGACTCATAAAGATGGAGCGAACTCTACCCCTGATCCTTCAATGGGACGAAAACTTCGATGTCGGCGCGGATACGGGGACTCCCGTGGAAGACGCAGACTATCAAGTTCCCTTCCGGTTCAACGGTACGTTGGATAAATTAACCCTTACCGTCAACCGTCCGAAACTGCCCCCGGGGGACGAACAGAAATTACGGGAGGCACAACGGAATAATCGCGTTTCCGAATGACCTCGTCGTGGGGGATTGATACCCCATCTTGCCGAGCCTGTGCGAGTTTTGGCAAGGTCGAGAGATTATCGATTTTGGCAAGCGATAGGATAGTCAATGGCCCGATCGATGCGCTTCAACACTACAAATTAGGCATTCTGTCAAGAGAAATTAACAAATTTAAATATTTCTCGACCTGATCGATTCTCGAAAAAATTTACCGGAGGAAATGAACGATGTCCCAAGATAAGCCGATCCAACGCCAAATTCTACCGATTCCCGACTTAACCCCCTTCGGTCTAACCACCTACGACGCGAAGAATCCGGACACTGACTATCCCCCGATTCGAGATATCCGACCGCCGGCCGGTGCGCCCAACGTGCTGATCGTGCTGCTCGATGACGTGGGCTTCGGAGCCTCCAGTGCCTTCGGTGGCCCGTGCAATACCCCCACTTTCGAGCGATTAGCGGCACAGGGGCTAAAATATACCCGTTTTCATACCACTGCCCTCTGCTCTCCCAGCCGCGCGGCTTTGCTCTCTGGAAGGAATCATCACTCGGTCGGCATGGGCAACATCACCGAAACCGCCACCTCCGCCCCCGGGCAGAGTTCCGTTCGTCCCAACACCAAAGCCCCCCTCGCCTTGACCCTGAAGCTGAACGGCTATTCCACGGCGCAGTTCGGTAAGTGCCACGAGGTACCGGTTTGGCAAACCAGCCCGATCGGCCCGTTTGACGCTTGGCCCTCTGGCGGGGGTGGATTCGAGTATTTCTACGGCTTTATCGGTGGCGAGAATAACCAGTGGGAGCCGGCACTGTACGAGGGAACAACCCCGATCGAACCGCCGAAAACCCCGGAGGAAGGGTATCACCTGACCGAAGATCTGGCTGATCGAGCGATCGCTTGGGTCAGTCAACAAAAAGCCCTCGCCCCCGATAAGCCTTTCTTTATGTACTTCGCCCCCGGCGCGACCCATGCCCCCCACCACGTCCCCAAGGAATGGATCGACAAGTATCGGGGCCAATTCGCTCACGGTTGGGATCACCAGAGGGAGATTACCTTTGCCCGACAGAAAGAACTGGACGTAATTCCCCAAAATGCCGAACTCACCCCCCGTCACGCCGAAATTCCCGCCTGGGATGACATGGATGATCGCCTGAAGCCGGTATTAGAGCGCCAGATGGAGGTGTACGCCGCCTTTCTGGAACATACCGATGAGCAGGTGGGACGGGTGATTCAAGCCTTAGAAAATCTAGAAATCCTCGACGATACGCTCGTTTACGTCATCGTCGGCGATAACGGCGCATCCGCCGAGGGAACGCTTCAGGGCGCGTTTAACGAGATGGCCAACTTTAACGGGTTAGCGGGTCTAGAAACCCCGGAATTTCTCCTCTCGAAACTGGATGACTTCGGCGCACCCGATTCCTATAATCACTACGCGGTCGGTTGGGCTTGGGCGATGAGTAGCCCCTACAAATGGACGAAGCAGGTCGCTTCTCACTGGGGCGGGACCCGCAACGGTACGATTGTTCGTTATCCCAAAATCATCACGGAAAAAGGTGGGATTCGCCATCAGTTCTGTCATCTGATCGATGTGGCCCCGACGGTGTTGGCAGTAGCGGGAATTCCCGAACCGACTATGGTTAACGGTGTCCTACAAAGTCCCTACGAAGGTAAGAATATGGTTTATACCTTTAACGACGCGGCCGCCCCCGAACGTCACGATGTGCAGTATTTCGAGATGTTTGGCAATCGGGGCATCTATTACAAGGGTTGGAGTGCGATTACCAAGCACCGCACCCCGTGGATTATGACTGGACAGACGATGGTTCCTTTCGACGATGATATCTGGGAACTATACGACGGCAGTACGGATTGGACGCAAGCTCGGGATCTCTCCCGGGAAATGCCAGAGAAACTGCACGAACTACAGCGACAATTTCTGATCGAGGCGGTTAAGTATAATGTACTGCCCCTAGACGATCGCCAAGTGGAACGGGTCGATCCCGCCACCGCTGGCCGGCCTACCCTCGTGCGGGGAAACTCGCAATTATTCTTTGCCGGGATGGGGCGTTTGTCTGAAAATAGCGTCATCAACATCAAAAATAAATCCTTCTCGGTGACGGCGGAACTGAACATTCCCCCGGAAGGCGCGGACGGAGTGATTATCGCCCAAGGCGGCCGCTTCGGTGGTTGGAGTATCTATACCCACGACGGAAAAGCCAAGTTCGTCTATAACGTGCTGGGGATTCAAAGTTTTGTCACCGAGGCGACGGAGACGATCCCGGCCGGTAAGCATCAGGTACGGATGGAGTTTGCCTACGATGGCGGTGGTTTAGGACGGGGGGGAAATGTCACCCTCTACTACGACGGTCAACTGGTGGGTACGGGTCGGGTAGAACGAACTCAGGCTTTTATTTTCTCTGCGGACGAGACCACGGATATCGGCTACGAATCCGGTACCCCCGTAGCGGCGGAATATACCTCGAAAACCAGTCGTTTCACTGGCAAGATCGGTTGGGTTCAACTGGATGTGGGTACGGACGCTCATGACCACCTGATCGACCAGGAGGAACGTCTGAAAATTATCATGGCCCGGCAGTAGAAAAGGGGACTTGCGATCAACGGTTTCGCTTATTCGGTCCTAGGGGAGGAATCGCGATCGCTGGCGAGCCAATGTTTAATAGATCTCCTGCAAAAATCAAAAATTGTCGTAGTTAGTGAGGAGTCAGGAGACAGGAGATAGGAGACAGGAGGAGAAAAAAGACAAGAGACAACTATCCTACCGATAAAATCTAAGATTATGTCAAATTTATCGGAATTTTTAGATATTTTGACCAGATAGTGCCTCGATAACTTACTTTTCCAGGAGGTTTGATTTTCTATAGCAAAAAATAACCGCAATGGTAGTTTTATCTAGGGTTTGCGGCAAAAAGTTTTTCGTGGGGGCAGGGTGTAGGGTGTGGGGTGTGGGGTTTTACCGATTTTCAGGTGGTCAATTACCTAATTTTCAGGGAAAAAGTCCCTGAATTTTCCCCCCGATCACTCCCATGCCCGGAACTTTTTGAGGGCAAAAAAGTCTAAAAGTCTTATCCAACAAGGTTTTTAGATTTATTCAGCCAGCCCTAATTAGTCTAAATATTGGCTAAGAAAATTACTGGAAATATCAAATATAGCGTTATCTTAATGGTGAGGTAGGAAGTCTCTGGTTTTAGGAAAGGACGGAACTGCGGAACGCCGGAACAGTAGCTGGTCGTCCGGAGATGACGCCAAATCCCGTCATACTTCATCTTGATGAGAAACGCTATCAGCTGTTGTCTATTTAAACTGGGTATTAAGGAGAGCGATCATGAAAAATTCTCATCAATTGACCAAATCCCTGCATCGTTTTCGTTATACACTTTTTCTGGGAGTAGCGGCCATGGCAATCACTAGCTGGGGGATGCCCAATATTTCTGTAGCCCAGACTACTCCGGCTCAAGAAAAAGTGCAGTTAATGTTCGTGCAAACGGCAGAAGATATTCAGGTAGATCCCGTCACAAAAACAATTCGCTTGGTGAACGTCAACAAACAGACATTATACTTTTCCGATCGCCCGAACCGGATTGCTGGTAATCTGACCATGGCCGCCTATATGGATGAGTGGACAGCCCGGGCGGGAAAAGATAATTTTGCTAACGATCCCCCCAATGCGACCCTCTCAGTCTACGAACCTGGTCGTCAAGACAATACTATAGTTGTCGTCGAGATTAGCAATCCCGTCATCGATGGCAAGGACTTGATTTATAGCTACAAGCTAATCGAAGGGACTCTACCCAAGGACGGCGGGGCAACTTCCCTATTTATCGATTGGATTGGTGTTGGTGGTGGTGTCGGTCCTGGCTTTTACGGGGTGGGGGCCGGTACCCGCGGAGTCGGTTTATACGGTGGTTACGGTGGACCCCTACGTTATTAATACGCTTGTTCTATTATTCCTGTAAATTTATCTAGCGATTAGGAGAATCCCATGAGTTACCTAAATTCTTGTCGTTGAAAGCCTTGTGGCTTCAGCCCAAGGATGAAAACAAGGAGCGAGATTTTAATCTCATGTATCCTAAAATATGATATGACACCAGCAATGCCAACAAGAACAAGGTTGGTCGCGTCGATCTCATGCTAGTAGAGGTGAAACTCCCGTCGGGAAGAAACTGGTAGCAGCGTCGCTACAAAGACTAAGGCACAGACAAGCAGGCAGCAAGAGTTAGCGATTTGAATCTGCCAGACTGGTATAGGCAACTACTCGGAAAGCGAAAGTAAAAAATGAATGTAAGCGCAACGTATATGGTGAGTTAACCAGTATGTCAGAGCGTGTAGGTGGCTTTTGACTGCCACCACTGGTTTTTTAGATCCAGTGACAGCTATACTTTGCACGGCTATAACTTGCATTTTTTACTCAAAGACAATAATATAGTTTAAGAGTCATAATTAGGGTTTGCTGAAAAAGTTTGTTGGTGGGGTTAGGAGTCAGGAGTCAGGAGTCTCCGAGTCAGTAGCCGGTCGTTTCAGGCTTTGTTGCCCTCTTTTTTTTTGTACCAGTTTATGTACTAAAAAAAGGATAATGCCAGGTTTTTGAAGGTCTTAATCCTATTTTCGCAGCATGAACATCGGATTTTAACAGGTCAAAAGCCTTATTTTAAAAGGGTTTTACCATTATTCAGCAAGCCCT